>CAMXNV010000020.1 GCA_947245315.1 uncultured Oscillibacter sp.
ATCAACATCAACAACGACCACTCCGACGCCATGAGCGTCCGGGACGCGGGCTGGCTGATGCTGTTCGCCGAGACCAACCAGGAGGCCTATGACAACTACCTCCAGGCTATGCGCATCGGCGAGGCCGTGTCCCTGCCCATCATGATCTGCCAGGACGGCTTTATCACCTCCCACGCCATTGAGAACATCGAGCTGGAAGAGACCGAGGCGGTGCGGAAATTCGTGGGCGAGTACAAGCCCCAGCACTACCTGCTGAACAAGGACGAGCCCATCGCCGTGGGTCCTTACTCCACTCCCGTTTACTACATGGAGACCAAACGCGCCCAGGCCCAGGCCATGATGGACGCCAAAGAGGTCATCAAAAAAGTAGCGGATGAGTTCGCCGCCTGGACGGGACGGCAGTACGGCCTCATTGAAACATATGAGATGGAGGACGCGGAAGAGGCCATTATCATCATCGGCTCCTCCGCCGGAACGGCCCGGGAAGCCATCAAGCAGCTCCGGGCCCAGGGCAAGAAGGTGGGCATGATTAAGATCCGCTCCTTCCGCCCCTTCCCCGCCGGGGAGATCGCCGAGGCCCTGAAACACGTAAAGGCCTTTGCCGCCATGGACAAGGACGACAGCTTCAATGCCCACTGCGGGCCCATCTTCGCGGAAACCTGCGCGGGCCTGTACGCCAACGGGGTCTTCGGGCCCAAGGGCATCAGCTACATCTACGGCCTGGGCGGCCGGGACGTGCGGGTGGAGAGCATCCAGCATGTCTTCGCGGACCTGGAGAAGATCGCCCAGACCGGCGAAGTGGGCGAGACCTACCGTTACCTGGACGTGCGCGAGTAAGGAGGGAGACAGTCAACATGGCCTATAATCTGAAGGAAAACGTCATGAAGGAAGACCGCTTTACCGGCGGTCATAGAATGTGCGCGGGCTGCGGCTGCCCCATCGCTGTGCGGACGGTGCTCCGGGCCCTGGAACCGGAGGACCACGCCGTGGTCTGCTCCGCCACCTGCTGCCTGGAGGTCTCCTCCTTCATGTATCCCTATACGTCCTACAAGGACAGCTTCAT
The DNA here is from genome assembly GCA_947245315.1 of uncultured Oscillibacter sp. Taxonomy (GTDB): domain Bacteria; phylum Bacillota; class Clostridia; order Oscillospirales; family Oscillospiraceae; genus Oscillibacter. Next base: position 1,064 of record CAMXNV010000020.1, read on the forward strand.
TCACAATGCCTTTGAAAACGCGGCGGCCACCCTCTCCGGTGTGGAGACGGCTTACCACGCCATGAAAAAGCGGGGAAAAATTGACGCCACGTACAAATTCATCGCCTTCGGCGGAGACGGCGGCACCTATGACATCGGCTTCCAGAGCCTCTCCGGCGCCATGGAGCGGGGCCACGACCTGGTCTACGTCTGCTATGACAACGAGGCCTACATGAACACGGGCATCCAGCGCTCCAGCTCCACCCCCCACTTTGCCGACACCACCACCACCCCGGTGGGCAAGGTCATCCCCGGCAAGCCCCAGCAGAAGAAGAACCTGACCAAGATCATGGTGGCCCACGGGATTCCCTACGTGGCCCAGACCACCTTCATCGGGAACTTCAAGGACATCAATGAGAAATCCCACAAGGCCATCTACACCCCCGGCGCGGCCTTCCTGAACGTCATGGCCCCCTGCCCGAGAGGCTGGCGCTATCCCAGCGAGGAGCTGATGGAGATCACCAAGCTGGCGGTGGAGACCTGCGTGTGGCCGCTGTACGAGGTCATCGAGGGCAAGTACATCCTGAGCTACAAGCCCAAGAACAAGCTCCCCGTGGAGGAGTACCTCAAGGCCCAGGGCCGCTTCGCCCACATGTTCAAGCCCGGCAACGAGTGGATGATCGAAGAGGTCCAGAAGGAAGTGGACAAGAACTGGGAGGACCTGCTGAAGCTCTGCGAGCTGTAAGCCCTTCCCCTTCTCATACTCTCCAAGGCCGCCGGGGCCCCGGAAGTTCCGGGGCCTTGGCGGTTTTCAGATTGGCTTGGGAAAAAGTGAAATTCATGGGTGACAAGCCGGGGGGACTATGATATAGTAATCCATGCCGGAGACGGCGCCCGGGCCCCTCCCGGGCCTCCCTCCCCCGCCCTCCGGGCGGACCAAAACACCTCTGCCGCCCCGGACTGGAGGCGCGCCAAGGAGAGAAACGGCTATGCGTCCCGACAATACACCGCTTCCCTTTCAAAGCGGCCTGGTCTCCGTGATCACGCCGGTCTACAACGGCGAGACCTACCTGTCCCGGCTGCTCACCTCCCTGCTGTTCCAGAGCTACCCCCATCTGGAGATCATCCTCTCGGACGACGGTTCCACCGACGGCACCCTCCGCATCGCGGAGGGCTTCCGGGAGCGCTTCCTGGCCAAGGGCTGCGGCTTCCGGACGGTGACCGGCCCCCATAAAAACGCCTCCGCCGCCATCAACCGCGGGCTGCCCTACGTGACGGGGGAGTTCCTCATCTGGCCCGACGGGGACGACGCCCTGGAGCCGGACTCCGTTCAAAAGCGGGTGTACTTCCTCCGGGCCCACCCGGAGTATCAGTGCGTCCGCTCCCTGCCCTTCTACTTCGACGTGGAGACCGGAACGCCCGGCGCGAAGCCCGACGAGTCCATCGGGGACCTGGACAACGAGGACCTGTTCTGGCCCCTGCTGGAGGCCAGAACCTACGTCTGCTGCGGCTGCTACATGCTCCGGTCCCGGCCTTTTTTTGAGATCTACCCGGACCGCCGTATTCCTGAGTACGGCATCGGTCAGAACTTCCAGATGCTGCTGCCCTTCATGTACCGCTACAAGTGCCCCACCCTGCGGGAGCCCCTGTACGTGGTCACCCTCCGGCGGGGCAGCCACTCCCGGACGCCCCTGACCCAGGCCCAGGAGACGGCCAAGTACGCCGCCTACGAGCGCCTGGCGGATGAGATCGCCGGGCTCTGCCACCTGGACCCGGAGGAGCGGAAGCGGGTCCAGCGCTGGAAGCTGCGGCGCAGGTACGCCCTCTCCCTGAAATACGGGCGCAAACGGGGCTCCTTCCTGGCGCTGTACCGCCTGTACGCCTGCGGGGACCTCTCCCTGACCTCCCTGGCCAAGAACACCGCCTGGATTTGTTTCTTCAACAACCCCACCGGCAAAAAGCTGTACCAGGCCTACAAGGCCCGGCACGAAAAGCCCCAAGCGTGAAAAGCGCCCCCGGTTCCCGCCTGTGCGGGTCCCGGGGGCGTTTTAAAATTCCAATCCGTGCATCCGCCTCTCCCAGCGCAGGTGCTCCAGCCTGCAAAGCAGGCCCGTCATCCAATACCAGCGTATCCGGAAGAAGAACATGAGAATCTGCCGTTTCAGCGTGCCCTTTTGGAGCCGCCGGGCTATGGCGGTTTTGCAGAAGCGGTTCTCCTGAATCTGTTCGCACAGCGCCACCTTCTCCTGGTGACCCATGGCGTTCCGGGGGCTGAACACCACCCCCACCAGCGCCGACGTAATCAGGCTCAGCACATAGCAGGAGAACTCCGTCTCCAGCAGGGGCAGGGCCCCCCTGTCCTCCAGGGCCTGCCGGAGCTCCTCCAGCAGCCTGGCGTGGTTCTCCAGGAAGGTGAGGCTGAAGCGGTGAGAGGAGGAGTCGCTGTGAACGTCGTAGTAGTACACCCTTTTGGGCACGTAGACATAGCTCTCCGCCCGCAGCAAATACTCCGTGTGGAAAAGCAGGTCCTCCCCAAAGAACAGGCTCGTGGAGAAGCGAATCCCATATTGATCCAGAAGGGATTTCTTAAAGGCCTTGGCGCAGGCCGAGCGGAAGTTGGCGTTCCCGTTCCTCCGCAGCTGCTGGAGGGTCATCACCCGCCCGGCCAGGTCCAGCATGGCCTCCCGGCCCCGGGCCGTCCGGCTCTCCGCCCCCGCGCCCCCCAGCCCCGCCCTGGTGACGCTGTAGTCAAACAGGATCAGGTCCGGGTCCTCCGACGTCCGCTTCACGATTTCCGAGAAGAGGTCCGGGGTGATAAAATCGTCCGCGTCCACGAACACCACCCACTGGCCCCGGCACAGGTCCAGCCCCCGGTTCCGGGCGGCGGACACCCCCTTGTGCTCCTGGTGGAAGACCCGGATCCGGCTGTCCCGCTGGGCGTATTCCCGGCAGATCCGGAGGCTGCCGTCCGTGGAGCCGTCGTCCACGATCACAATTTCCAAATCACAGCCGGAGCAGGACGTCACCGAGTCCAGGCAGCGGTGGAGATACCACTCCTCATTGTAAACCGGAATCATCACGGATATCAAGGCGCCGCCTCCCTCTCTCTTTGGGTGGTGTGTCTCAGCCGCAGGTGCATGACCCGGCAGATCAAACCGGCTGTGTGATACCATCTCCGTTGAAACGCGAATAAGTACACCCATCTCCGGAGGGACTCCCGGGGCCGGTTGTGCTCCAAGGCCTCCTGAAAGACGGCGGTCTCCCGCAGCTCCTCGCAGAGGGCCCGCCGCTGGGCAAAGGGCCTCTCCCGGCGGGGATCGAAGATCAAATAGGTCAGCAGGGAGGCCATGTGGCTCAGCACGCAGGACGCATAGGCCCCCTCCAGGGCAGGGAAAAGCCCCCGCTCCTCCAGCAAGGTCTTCATCCGCTCCGCCAGCCGGGCGTGGTTGGACAAAAATCCCTCGTGGTAGCGGTGGGAAACGGAGTCCCCATGGTACTCGTATCGATAGACCGCCGCGGAGATGTGCGCGCAGCTCCCGGCCCGGGACAGGTACTCCAGGTTAAACAGCCGGTCCTCCCCATAGAAGAGCGCCTCGTCAAAGGCGATGGACCACTGTTCCAGAAGGGCCCTGCGGTAGGCCCTCCCACAGACGGAGGTGAAATTCACCGTCCCGCCCTCCGGCAAAGGCCGGGGGACCAGGGTCCGCTCCAGCAGGCCCAGCAGGGCCCCGCCCTCATAGAGGGTCTCCGCCGGAGCCCCTCCGGAGGGGGGCAGCGGCCCCTCGGTAAAGTCGAACAACAGCAGGTCCCATTCCCCCGCCCGGTCCGCCAGGGACGGCAGGTCCGGGGATATCTCGTCGTCCGCATCCACGAACATCAGCCACTCCCCCCGGCTCTCCCGGATGCCCCGGTTGCGGGCGGAGGAGACGCCACGGTTCTCCTGGCTCAGCACCCTCACCCGGCGGTCCCGCTCTTCGAAGGACCGGCAGAGGGCGAGGCTGCCGTCGGCGGAGCCGTCGTCGATCAAAAGCACCTCGAGGTCCGGACAGGCGGAGGCCAGCACCGCCTCCACGCAGCGGGTCAAATACCGCTCCCCATTGTAAACCGGAATGATTACGGAGATCACCGCTCCAGCCTGCCTTTCCTTCCCCTAATTATACAGATATAGTATAGTATAAGCCGGGCGGAAAATCAACCTAGCGAACTGCTTCTAATTCCCTTTTTCTTCCCCGCCGGGCCGTCCCTCCGGCCCTTATCCTGGATAAGAATACCATTTCTCAGATAGGTTGTCAACCCCGCCGTTCTTGACTCAGAAAAGTCTTTGTGCTATACTGGCGGCGAGGTGATCCCATGGAGCTGAAGGACCGGATACAACTCATTCTGAACGAGCGGCAGCTGCGGCAGAAGGACCTGGCCGCGGCCCTCAAGGTCACGGACAGCTATGTGTCCAACCTGCTGAGCGGCAAGCGCCACAACCTCTCCGAGGCCCTGGCCCTGCTGCTGGAGCAGCTGTATGGCTACTCCGCCCGGTGGGTGCTGACGGGGGAGGGGGAGCGCCGCGCCTCAAAGGCCGGGGACCCCGGCCTCTCCCCCGCCCAGCGGCGGCTGATCGCCAGGGTCGAGACCCTGTCCCAGCCGGAGCTGGACGCCGTCAACGCCTTCATCGACTCGATGGAGGGCTATAAGAGGCGCGGCTGAAGCGAGGCCCGGGGCATCAACCGAGCCCTGCGGCCATCAAAAAGCCTCTCTCTCAAAGGGAGGCGGCACGGTCCCGGGGAGACCCCCTCAGTCACCGCCTCCGGCGGCGACAGCTCCCTCAAAGAGGGAGCCTTTGAGAACTCCAGACAAGGGGAGGCCCGGAGCGTGAGCTCCGGGCCTCCCCTTTTACAAATTTCAAAACATCCCTCACCGCAGCGGGAACGCCAGCAGCTTCCGGGCGAAGGTGTCGCAGATGTACAGCGTGTCCCCCTGGACCAGCAGCCCCGCGGGGGCGATGGGGAAGAAGGAACGCAGGTTCGTGATGTCCCGGGCGATCAGCGTGGTCACCCGGCCGTTCTGAATCCGCCGGATGGCGCTGTTGGTGGTGTCGGAGACATAGACCGTCCCGTCCTTGTCCACGGCCACGCCCTGGGGGCTGGAAAAGCTGGCCTGGCCCCCCGTGCCGTTGACGAAGCCCGGGTTGCCGTTCCCGGCCAGGACGGCGCGGTTCCCCGTCTTGCTGATTTTCAGGACGCGGTTGGCCCCGCTCTCCGCGACGTACAGGTCCCCGTCCTTCCAGCACAGGCCCATGGGCTCCGAGAGGCCGGTGGCCACGGTGGTGACCTCGCCCCGGGAGGTGATCTTCCGAATGGCCCCCTGGAGCGTGTCGGACACATAGAGGTTCCCCCGGTTGTCGGCGGCCAGGCCGGTGGGGCGGTGGAACTCCACGCCCAGCTTGCTGACGGTCAGGCGCTCCTCGCTGTGGCCGTTCAGCGTCTGGATGACCTCGGGCCGGATGATCCGGACCACGTCGTTCTCCGCGTCGGACACCGCCCAGCCGTCCAGGAAGGGGGCCACGGCCCAGGGGAGCTTGAAAAAGCTCTCCTTCAGCTCCGCGTCGTGATAGCCGCCCAGGGGCTGGCCGTAGGGGTCCTCCACGGTGTCCCCTCCGGCGTAGACGGTGCTCCTGCCGTCCGCCACCCGTCAGACCACCCGGTTATAGGTGTCCGTCACCAGCAGGGACCCGTCCGGCATGGCCGCCGCGCCGCAGGGCTGACACATGACGTCCATGGCGCTGACCTCCGTGAGGAGGCTGGGGCTGATGTAGTTCCGCAGCACCACCGCCAGCTGGGCCCGGGTGGTCTGATTCTTGGGGGCGAAGCGCCCGTCGGACAGGCCGTTCATCACGCCGGCGGACCGGGTCCAGTCCACCGCCTTGCCGGCGTAGGAGGCGATAGCTGCCTCGTCGGCAAAGTCCGAGGCGAAGGCGTCGGGGCTGCCGGAGTAGCACCAGAGCACCGCCGCCAGCTGCTCCCGGGTGACGGGGGCGTTGGGGCCGAAGCGCCCGTCGCCGTAGCCCCCCATGTAGCCCTTCCCGCTGGCCCAGACCACGGCGGGGCCGCACCAGTCGCCGGTCTTCACGTCGCTGAAGGGGCTCTCCCCCTCCGCCGCCGGGGAGCCGGACATCCGGTACAGCACCGCGGCCAGCATGGCCCGGGTCATGGGGCGGCCGGGGGAAAACTCCGTGGCGCTGGTGCCGCTCATGATGCCGTTGTCCCGGCAGTACACCGCCGCCGAGGCATACCAGGCGTCCTCGGGCACGTCGGTGAAGCCCGTTCCCGCGGCGGAGGCCGCGGTGGTCAGGGCCAGGGCGCAGAGGGCGGGGGGCACCGCCCGTTTGAAAAGCTTGTTCATCATGGTCTTCCTTCTTTCGTTCAGGGATTTCGCCAAGAGGCAGGACCGTCCGGTCACTCGGACGGGGTGCAGTTGAAGTTGATGGTTACCGTGGAGGGTATGGTATAACCCTGGCTAAACGGGTCTTTATCGATGGCGTTCCACTGTTCCTCCGTGCCGGTAATATTGATTGTGGTCAGGTTCGGACAGCCTTCGATCATCTCTGGCAGGCGAATAAGAGTTACAGTATGGGAAATTTCTACTTCTGTTAAATTAGGACACTCATAAAAGCCCCAGGTACCCCCCTTAAACAGGTTATTAATTTGGACAATGCCTTCCTCTACAATCATTTTCTCCACAAGATATGTATCCCAGGGAGGAGGGTCTTGGTCCATGCTGCCTGAGCCCTCATAAGTACTTGTCGGGCCCTTTCCAAAGATATAGACCGTGTTGCTCTCCGAACGATAGTCCCAATCCCAGCTGCTGATATCCCAATGGGCATAGGCCGTAATATCCTGTGTCAGCTCCGTGCCCGTCGTAATTTCATTTCCGCCTCTCTTCGCGTCGAACCAGCCCTCAAACGTATAGGTCGCGTAGGAACCCATATTAGGAGTTGGCGCCGTAGGCGTGGGCAGGGAGGCCAGTTTCCCGTCCCCGCCGGTCTGGGCGGAGGCCGGGCTCACGGTGCCCCGATTGGCGTCGAAGGTCACGGTGTAGAGGGGCCGCAGCCGGTAGTACCCCGCGCTGTCCGCCGTGTCCGAGACGGCCCAGCCGCTGGGGGCGGCCCCGGCGGCGAACTGCCGCGCCAGCACCACCGCCGTGTTGGCCAGGGTCATGGACCCGCCGCTCCGGCTGAACACGCCGTCCACGACGATCCGCCCCCCGGCGGTGACCTCCACCGAGCCCCCGGAGGCGGTCAGGCTTCCCCCCACCCGGAGGGTGTCCCCGCTGGTGATGGCCACGGTGCCATTGCTGTCCAGGCTCCCCGCCATATGCATGGACCCGTTCACCTGCAAGCGGCGTCCGGCGTAGACCTCCACATCCACGCCGCTCCGGAGGGTCAGGGTCTTCCCGGCGGCCACGGTGAGGCCCGTGTCCACCTCCAGCACGTTTTTCTTGGGGGTGGTATCCTGATCGTCCGTGTTGGCCAGGACCTCAAAGGCGTCCTGCCCGGACAGGTAGCCCTCCACCTGCACGTCCGTCAGCTTCATGCTCAGGGGGCCCACGGTGGTGTCCGCGGGATCGCTGGACTCCCCCCAGTCCTCCCAGAAAGGAGGCGACTTCTCTTCCGTCTTCTGAGGCGGCGTCTCCCACACCCCGGGGGCCGGGGTATCGGGCTGCTTTTTCAGCTCCTTCTCGATCTCCTCCAGCTGCTTATGGAGGTCCTCCTCGTCCTGCTCCTGGCGCCTCTGCGCCTCGCCCCGGACCTCCGGCGTGGCGGCCTCCCCGCTGGGCAGGCGGCCCTCCGGGAGGCCCCCGGCGGTCTTGGCCAGCTCCTTGGGGATGTCCAGGCCCCCGGCGTCTCGAATCTTGTCACACAGGGGCAGGTTCTCCACCAGCTCCGTCAGGGCGAAGCCGGGGACGTCCTCCACCGTGGATTTTTTGATGATGATCTCGCACTTGTCCCCGGCCCTGTCCTGGGGGTAGGTCACGCACTCGGCCACGTCGCCGCTCTCCAGCCGGGCGGTTTTCAGCTCCCCGCTCACCGGGTCCTCCGCCACGCACTCCAAACTGCCCTCCAGCAGTCCCACCCGGGTCCGCCAGCGGTCCGTCACTTCCACCCAGCCGCTGGTGCCCCGGACGCCCACGATCATGGTAGAGGTGCTGATATTCAGGGTCTCGTCGTTTTCCAGCTCCTCGGCCACGTCGAAGAACAGGTTGCCCGACCAGAGGTTGACCTCCAGCTGTTTTCCGTTTTTCCGGACCTCCACCTCGCTCTCCGCGTCCTCCTTCAGGAGCTTCGCGTTGTCCAGGTTAATCCAGGCGTAGCTCTCCTCCCCGGTTTTCACGTGGTAGCCGCCGTAGAGCCGCATCTTGCTCATCAAGCTCAGCTTCTTCCCGCTGCTCTTGCAGACCTCCACAGTGCCCTCGGTCCTGCTCAGCCGGACGGCGGAGGCGGTCTCCGCCGCCGAAACCGGCGCCGTCAATGCCATCAGCAGAGCCAGCAGCAGGGCCGCCGCCCGGATTTTGCAGTGTCTCATCCTCGTTCCTCCTTTTACTCCAGTACCATCTCTATATAATAAGTACCATGAGGAAGCCGTTTGGTTTTATAAATTGAGAATTTTTTTCAAAAAATTTTTTCTCCGGCCTTCTTCCAGGAAGCGGGCGCCGGAGAATCAGTCATGCTGTACGAATTTTCTCATATCACTTTGTCGGAATTCCCTAATAGTCTTCCGGGCGGCCCGGTGGACGGGTTGAACAGCCTTCCGTTTCTCAGACGGCGCTCATTCCCTCTTTTCCGCACGGGTGCGTTTATTATAGCATCTCTCTTCGGAAATTTCCACTCCTAATTTTTATGAAACCCTTGTATTCCTTAGCGTTCGCGGCAGAATTGGAAAAATAAGGAGGGGGAGCCCCACGGGTTCCCCCTCACGGTTTTCAAAACGGAGGCTCCGCCCTCACGGCGTCTCCCGTCTCCCGCCGTCCCAGAGCCGGCTCAGCAGCAGCCTGGCCTTGTCCAGCAGCAGGCGGAATTCCCTTCTCCGTTGGTAGAGCAGCAGATAGGCCGGATTGGTCACCAGCACGCAGATCGCCAGCCTCTTCAGGCACACGGCCCACAGACCACCGCCTACCCCTCTGCACAGGAGGTCCACCCCGTACCAGAGCAGGAAGGTCACCGAGGCGAAGAGCCCGCAGCGCCGGAAGTAGGGCTTGGCGGAGCTGCCCAGGAAGTGGCGGTAGAGCATCAGCGGCTCCACCCAGAGGGAGGTGGTGACGGTGCTGATGGCCGTCCCCAGGAAGACCCCCACTGTCCCCAGCCGCAAGCCCAGAAGGATGGAGGTCACCAGGTTGATGGCGGCCTCCGCCAGGGGCTTGTGGCGGTCGTACCAGAAGATGCCCAGGGAGTCCCGGAAGACCAGGGCGGGCTGGCGCAGCCCCGTCAGGTAGAAGTTCAGGCACAGGATCAGGGTCACGTCCTTGGTGAAGACGTAGTTCGGGCCGAAGAACAGGGCGACGAAGGGGTCGATCAGCTCGTAGAGGCAGATGGCCGCCAGACCGTACACCCACTGGCCCAAGAAAAAGGTGGTCTCGAAAATCCGCTGGACGCGCCTGGGCTCCGTCTCCGCCCCCAGGTTGCCCACGCTGGCGGTGAGCCCCTGAAAGGCCTGCCGCAGCACCCCGTGGATGGCCCCGATGATCAGATAGTAATTGGAGTACAGGCTGTTGCTGACAATGCCCACCAGGGAGGACAGCAGCAGGTTGTCCGTGTTGTTGACCAGGACCGTCCCAATCTTGTGCATCAGCATGGCCCCGGTGTTCCGGAAAATCTCCCGCCGCTCCTCCCGGGGCAGCTTCTGTACCTCCCGGTCCCGCAGATAGGGATAGAGCCGGTCCGCCTTGACGGAGACCGCCAGGTTGCTCAGCAGCGTGCACACGCTCATGACGGAGACAAACAGGACAAAGTTCCGGCTGGTCAGCAGCACCGTGATCTGAATGATCCCCTGCACGACCCAGCCCCCGGTCTGAAAGAGAACGCCGATGTAGGAGAGCTGATGGGCATCCACCAGCGTCCGCTTATAGACCATGACATAGGACAGCGCGGAGTTGCACAGGTACAGCAGGTAAATCAGCGTCAGGTTCTCCCCCTCCGGGGCGCCCTTAATCAGCACGTCCATGAAGGGGATCACCAGAAGCCCCGACGCCAGCACAAGGACGGCCACCAGCCGGTAAAAGTTCCGGATCAGAAGCATCAGGGACTTCTGCTTTTCAACGTCCCCCACGGCGACGGGCCGGTAAAGCGCGTAGGTAATAGCCGCCCCGGCTCCCAGCTCCGCCAGGGAGAGGATGTTCAGGATGTCCATGAACAATCCGTTGACTCCGACATACGCCTGGCTCAGCGTATGGGTAAACACAACCCTGGTGCAAAACCCCGTCAGGATTGCCGCCACCTTCCCCAGAACCGCGGCGGCGGTGTTTCTGGCGGAGTACTCCGTCCTGCTTTTAACCATGCAATGCGATACCCCCAATTTAACGCTCAAAGGAAGACCGTTCCGGCAGAATTTGCTGAAAGGCCTCCCGGAGCTCCTGCCGGACCCGCTCCTCATGCCGGGCCGACGCCGTGTCGTTGACGCAGAGAATGGGCTTCTTCTGCCCTCGGATCACTCGAAGCAGGCGCTTCCGATCCTCTCCCAAATTGTGATAGTGGATATCCCGTTTTACATTCCGGGGATGGAACTTCCCGGAGAGCTTTTGCCACTCCCGGAACAGGTACGGAGTCAAATCGTTCCTGCTCCGGAAGCGGTTTCCCGACATCCCGGTCAGCCAGGCCCCCTCCTTCTCCCAGACCTCCTGAAAGGTCTCCCTGCAAAGGGGCGAGGGCCCGTGGACAGTGTACAGACCCGTGTAGGAGCCAAAGCAGGACTCCAGCAGATTATAGAAAAAATACAGGGGCGGATAGCCCACATGCAGATAGCTCCCCAGCTGCCGCCGCACATTCTCCCGCTTGGGGAAATGCCGGTTCAGCGCGATCATATTGTTGAGAATCAGATAGGGGAACACGTCGCTGTTCGCATCCACCACCACCGGCTGAAAGGCCAGCAAATCCACCGGCCTCCCGTCCCGGAAAAAGTGATCCGGCTTCACAGGGCGGAGCAGATACACGTCGTCGTTGAAGTACACAAACCGCTCTGACAATTCCGGAATCCGGTGCAGGTAAATCTCCAGCACATTGCTGTTGAAGGTGGGCAGGAACTCCCGGGGGATATAGTCCTCATGCCGCACAATATGCAGCTTCGGGCACTCCGTATTCAGCCACGGAGGCAGATGCCCCCAGGTGACGAAATGCACCCTCCGCACCCAGGGGGCGAAGGCCTCCACCCCCCGGAACCAATAGGACAGCAGCCCCCAGTCCCGGTAGCGGCACTCACCGTTGTCCTCCCCATCGGTGGCGCAGTACTTCGCCCGCTCCTTTCGCCAGGCCTCGTCCTGCCCGTCCACCCAGGTGACCACAAAGTCAATGGGCTGTTCCATGTCACCCTTCCTCCCCGTCGCAGGCCTCGCCCAGCCGGTAGCCGTACTTCCCCGGCTCCTGGTCGTTGCCGAAGAGAATCCGCTGCCCGGTGGCCCGGTCCGTCAGGTCCAGGTATACCCTCCAATCGCCCTCCGGCAGCTCCGCCAGGGGAACGCGGGCCTGGAGTGTCAAGGTCTGTTCCTTGTCAGTCCCTCCGGCCAGGGAACGCACGTCCTGGGCGACGGGATAGGCAAGCTCTTGACCGCTCCGGGCGTCCCACAGGACCACCTGGGCGTCCGCCTGCTTGTAGACCGGGGCAAAGCCCACGTTCTGCACGTCCGCCTCCACGGTCAGCGTCTCCCGGTCCCAGGTCAGCCGGGCCTCCCGGAGCACCAGCCGGTAGCCCAGGCGGCGCTCCATGTAGGTGATGCCGTCCAGCCCGCCGAAGCAGCCCCCCGCCGGGGCCTTTGTGTTCTCCCACTTGGAGAGGACCTGGGCCTGGTGGTCCCGGCTGATATAGGTCACGTGCATGGTCTCCAGATCCCGGATAGCGTTCTCCAGGTCATTATAGGGATTGTCCAGGGTCACCTCGCCCCCGTTGGGCACCAGGCGGCAGAGGGTATTCTGAAAGGCCAGCTCCTCCGCCCGGTCCCAGGCCGCATAGGGCCCCTTCTCCGCCAGGGTCCCGGTTCCGTAGGTGCCGCAGTCGCTGGCGCTGCCCAGCATGCCGTCGTTGAAGAGGCCCAAGCGGACGGCCAGGACGGTGTTCTTCCGGCTGAAGCCGCCGGGGTTGGACAGGTTGGTGATCTTCCGCCAGTACACCGGCGTCCGGACCGCCAGGTAGGTGGTCTCGTCCGTCACCTTCTCCAGCTGCCGGATCAGGGTCCGCACGTGCTCGTCGGAGAGATAGGCGGAGTGGTGCATCTCCCCGCAGTCCCCCACGAAGACGCCCTGGAGGCTGAAAATCCGGCTGCTGTAGGCCCGCAGCAGGGGTTCCAGCTGCCGCATGTGGGCCAGCACCCGGCCCAGGGTGTCCGGCTCCGTCTCCTGGGCGTTCCCCGACCAGTCGTAGAGGAAGCGGAGAACCAGCTGCTTATCCGTCTTGGTCAGGGCCTCCAGCAACGCCTCCAGGTTGGCCAGGCCCTTGGCGGAGATGGGGCAGTCCCGGTAGTTGGCCAGGTTGATCTCAATCAGGGACAGGGCGGTCTCCTTGTCATGGCGGAGCCAGCCGTCCACCAGGGCCTGGAAGTCCCTCGTCTCGTCGTCCAGCAGCGTGCCGTACAGGTGAAAGAAGCCCCGGTTGGGATTCCGCAGCAGCTTGGAGGACTCCGTGAAGGCGGCCTCCTCCACCGTCCACCGGCGGAGGGGCTTCCCCTCTCCTCCCGCCGCCGTCAGCAGCAGCATGACCGCCAGGGCGGCCAGCAGGGTCCCCGCCAGCTTGCAGGCTCTCTTCATCTCCTCTCTCCTTTCCGGCACTCCCGCCTTAAAGCGCTTCTCACTCCCGGCTCAGGCAGCCCAGGAGGACCCGGCCCTGTCCGTCGGAGGGGTTGGCGAAGGAAATCCGGGCATCGTCCCGGCTCCGCCCCGCCAGCAGCAGCAGCTCGCCGTCCCCCGGCGCGATGGTCCAGCACCGCCGCCGGGTCTCGCCCCCCGGCCAGCCGGGCCCCTGGCCCTCCAGCTTCTCCAGCCGGGGGCGGCCCTCTCCGTCCGGGTACTCCAGGCCCACCCAGGCGGGCTGGTAGAGCCCGGCGAAGCCGGTGTTCTCGATCTCCACCTCCACCCGGCAGCAGCCCTCCCGGCGGTCCTCTGTGAGGGAGACGCCCCGGACCACCAGCCGGTAGCCCAGATGGGCTCCCACATAGTCAAACAGGCTCTTCTCCCCCCAGACGCCCCGAAGGGGGCAGCGCTGCCGCCGCCAGAGGTCCAGCAGCCTCTGGTCGTGGGTCCGGTTCAGGTAGGTGACCCCCGTCTTCCGGAGGACCTCCAGCACCTCCTCGGGGCCCAGCCGGCAGTCCTCCCCCCAGACGGCCTCGCCGCCGTAGGGGGCCTGGAGGCTGAGGGCGTTTAAAAAGTCCAGCTCATCCTCCCGCCGCCAGGGGCTGTCCCAGGAGGTCTCCTCCCGGCGCTTCGTGCCGTAGGTCCCCAGGTGGTCCGGGGAGCCGAACATCCCGTCGTCAAAGAGGCCCATGTTGTCGGTGCAGGCGGTTCCCTCCTTCTCCCCGTGGAGCCGCCTCCACTGGGAGGGGCGGCGGACCGCCAGCCAGGTCCCCTCCCCCCGGCGGGCCCGGAGGACCTCGGCCATCTGCCGCAGCTGCTCCCGGGAGAGGAAGCGGGAGCTGTGCATCTCCCCCCAGCTGCCCACCAGCATCCCCTGGTACACGAAAACCGCGGGGCAGGGCCGGAGGGCCCCGGCGAGCTGCTCCAGGTGGGCCAGCACCTGGGCGAAGAAGAAGGGCTCCCGCTCCGGGGCCCGGCCCTGCCGGTCGTAGACCGCCCGGACGACGCAGTCGTAGTGCCGCTCCGCGAAGTAGTCCAGCACCCGGGTCACCCGCCCCAGGGCGGCGGCGTCCAGGTCCCGCTCCCGGTAGCTCCCGATGTCGAACAGCACCAGGGCCAGGGCGTCCTGGGGCTCCAGGCACCAGCCCAGCTCCTCCAGGTCCGGCTCCCGGTCCACCGGGAAGGTGTGAATCTGATACCAGCCCCGGGCGGGGTTCCGCAGTGCCTCCGTGGTCTCCGGCAGCTCCGCCGGGCTAAAGCGCACCCGGTCCTGCCGGGGCTTAAAGAACGGGAGCTTCATCCAAACCTCCCTGATCCATGTGGAACAGCCGGATGCGGACCCACACCGCAGCCATGGAGAAGACCATGCGGAACATGTACACCACCGGCTTCAAGCCGGAGTGCATGCTGACCCCCTCCAGCCGGGGGTACATCACCGCCGGAATCTCCTTCACCCGGAAGCCCAGCAGCATCATCTGCATCAGCATGTTGGCGTCGGGATAGCGGTCGTCAAAGTGGTTGTAGCCCGCGTAGTAGGAGAAGGCCCGCCGGTTCAGCCCCTGGAGGCCGGTGGTGGGGTCCATGATCTTCTTCCCAGAGCCCAGCCGGATCAGCAGCCGGAAGGGCACGTAGGCGATCCGCTTCAGCAGGGAGACGGGGTAGCTGACGCTGCCCTCCAGGAAGCGGGAGCCCAGCACGATGTCCGGCCTCTCCCCCTCACCCTCGACTAACTGCCGGTACAGCAGCTCCGCGTTGCAGGCGTCGTGCTGCCCGTCCGCGTCCATCTGGATCACGTAGTCATAGCCCCGCTTCACCGCGTATTTATAGCCGATCTGCAAGCCGCTCCCATAGCCCAGATTGTACACGTTGGTCACCACGGCGCAGCCCCGCTCCCGGGCAATCTGGGCGGTCCGGTCGGTGGACGCGTCGTCGACGACCAGCAGGTCCGCCCGGTCCGCCAGCTCCGACCGGCCCAGGCTGTCCAAAAAAGCCCCAATGTTCTTCTCCTCGTTATAGGCTGGAATGATGATCAGCAAGGACCTCCTCATGGTTCCTTCCTCCCTCCGCCGCTTCCAAAAGGGAAAGCAGCTTTTTCAGCTCCTCCGCGTCCGCCTGCCGCCTCCGGGCCGCGGCCCGGCCCAGCCGTTCCCGCAGGTCCCGGTCGCCCAGCAGCGTCCGCACCGAGGCGCACACGGCCTCCGGCGTCAAATCGCACATGAGCCCGTCCACGCCGTGCTCCACCTGCTCCCGGTTGCCGCTGCAATCCGAGGCCACGATGGCCTTCCCCAGGATCTGGGCCTCCTGAATGGCGATGCTCTTGCCCTCGTAGCGGCTGGCGTGGACGTAGAGGTCCGCCTGCCGCAGGTAGGGATAGGGGTTCTCCACCGTCCCGGGCAGCAGGAAGTCCTTCTCCAGCCCCAGGGCGCGGATTTTGCCTTTCAGGAAGGTCCTCTGGCTTCCCTCCCCCAGCACGTACCAGCGCACCGGCTCCCCGGCGTCCTTTAAGAGCCGGGCCGCCTGGACGGAAATCTCCAGGGCCTTTTCCCGGGCCAGCCGTCCCAGGGTCAGGATGCGGAAGCCCTCGAACCCGTCGGCAAAGCCGCCGGGGAGCAGGGCGCGGCTATGAATCCGCTCCTGATCCAATATGTTGTACAAAATCTCCACTCGGTTCCGGTACTCCGGGTACGTCTTCAAAAAGACGTCCCTCACCTCATTGGACACGGGGAACACCCGGTCAAACTTTTGATAGCAATCCAGGTCCAGCGCCGGGGTATAGCCCGCCCGCTCATAGTTCACATGAACGAAGGCCGCCTTCCGCCGGGCCTCCACATGGTCGGCCACATAGTAGGTGGACCCTCCCTCGTGGAAAGCCACCGCCAAGTCATAAACGGTCTCCAGGCGCTGGCCTCCGTCCGACAGCACCCGCCACAGCAGTTTGTCCGGCTGGACGCGCCCCTCCCGCAGCATGCGCCAGAGGTTCCGGCAGAGATAGGG
>CAMXNV010000021.1 GCA_947245315.1 uncultured Oscillibacter sp.
GTTCTCTTTCTCATAACCCTTATTATACCATAAAATCTTTATTTTGGACACTCCCGTTTTATCGCGCGTTTTATGATGTTCGATTTTACCCTGGCATGGTGTAGGGGCGATTATCAATCGCCCGGCCTCTGGAAAGATCGGTATTTGAAGAGGACGGGCGGCTGATAGCCGCCCCTACATAGCCGCCCTCACGATAAATCTGCCAATCGGATATCCCTCGGAGCATTCCCTTAAAGCCGCTAAGCCCCCGCTAAGAAACCGCCCCCCATTCTCCCTCCGCTATGCCCAAACGCCCCTCTTCCGTCCCATTCCCCGGGCAAATCCCCTCCAAATATTCTCCCCGCCGAAAAAACGGAGAAAATCCGAGGCCCTTTCCCGGAAAATTTGTTGCCTCTGTTCCTTGACGGCCCCCGGGCGGCGTGCTATGGTAACTAAACCAATTCCCATACAATTAAGGTGGTCCTAAAACATGGAAATCCTAATCTGCCTCTCCGTCGCCCTCATCGGGGGCCTGCTCCTCTCCCGCCCGGCCAAGCGCCTCAAGCTCCCCGCCGTCACGGCCTACCTGATCGCGGGCCTGCTGCTGGGGCCCTTCTGCATCGGGGCCCTGGGAGTCCCGGGCCTGGGCTTCGCCTCCATGGAGGCCACGGAGCGTTTGAACATCATCTCCCAGGTGGCCCTGGGCTTTATCGCCTTCACCATCGGCAACGAATTCCGCCTCAGCCAGCTCAAGACCATGGGCCGCCAGGCCATCGTGGTGGGCATCCTCCAGGCCGCGGCCGCCACCGTGCTGGTGGACCTGGCCCTGGTGGCCCTGCACCTGGTCCGGCCGGAGGTCATCTCCGTCTCCTCCGCTATCACTCTGGGCTCCATCGCCGCCGCCACCGCCCCCGCCGCCACGCTGATGGTGGTCCGGCAGTACAAGGCCGACGGGCCCATGACCCGGCTCCTCCTGATGGTGGTGGCCATTGACGACGCGGTGGGCCTGGTCCTCTTCTCCGCCTCCTTCGGCGTGGCCCTGGCTTTGGAAAGCGGGGCCGTCAGCGTGGTCACCGTGCTGGTGGAGCCGGTGGTGGAAATTCTCCTCTCCCTGGCCCTGGGGGCCGCCGCGGGCCTGACCCTCTACTGGGTGGAGCGCTTCTTCCACTCCCGGAGCAAGCGCCTGTCCATCTCCATCGGCTTCGTCCTGCTGACGGCGGGCCTCTCCATGGTGGAGTTTGACCTGGCGGGGGTCCACTGCGGCTTCTCCCTGCTGCTGGTGTGCATGATGACCGGCACCCTCTTCTGCAACATCTGCGACTTCTCCGAGGAGCTGATGGCCCGGGTGGACGGCTGGACCGCCCCCCTGTTCGTGCTGTTCTTCGTCCTCTCCGGCGCGGAGCTGGACCTGTCCGTCCTCCGGAACCCCTCCGTGCTGCTGATCGGCTTCGTGTACATCCTGGTCCGCTCCCTGGGCAAGTACCTGGGGGCCTACGGCAGCTGCGCCCTCACCGGGTGCAGCGAGAGCATCACCAAGCACCTGGGCGTCACCCTGCTGCCCCAGGCCGGTGTGGCCCTGGGCATGGCCATCACCGCCCAGAGCCTGTCCGACGGCGCGGTGGTCCGCAGCGTGGTCCTCTTCTCCGTCCTGGTCTACGAGCTGGTGGGCCCGGCGCTGACCAAGCGCTCCCTGCTGGCCGCCGGAGAGATTCAGCCCGAGGGCCGCACCTCCGCCCGGAAGAAGAACGCCTGAGCCCATCCCCCAATGTTCTCCCATACAAAAGCCCCGGCGACTTCCGTCGCCGGGGCTCTCTTATTTTCAGCCGTCAAGCCAAATACCGTTTCAGCGTCTCCCGCACGGCGCCGGGGCCGGCCAGCAGCTCCTTGGTCATTCCCTGGATCTTCTCGCTCAGGCCCATCTCCGCCAGGTCGCAGCCGAAGATGACGGGATTCCGGAGAATCTCCTCCAGCTTGCCATTGACGCTCTCGGGCTCGCCCAGGGTCACGCCCTGGAGCTTGGCCTGGAGCTCCGCCAGCATGGGGTCCCCGCTGCACGGGAAGGGCTTGCCCTCGTCGTCCACCGCCAGCAGGTAGCGCAGCCACCCGGCGATGACCAGGGGGATGAAGGTCAGCGTCCTCGGGTCCAGGCCGGGCCGCCCGGCGTAGGCCTTGATGGTCTCCCCGAAGCGGACGGACATCTTCTGGCTGGTGTCCATGGCGATGCGCTGGGGGGTGTCCGGCAGGAAGGGGTTGGGGAAGCGCCGGTCGATGACCTCGTGGATGAAGTCCATGGGCTTGATGATCCCCGGGTCCGTCACCACGGGCATGCCCTCCACGTAGCCGATTTTCTCAATGAGGCCCTTGAGCTCCGGGTCCGTCATCTCGGCGGCGATGGACTCGTAGCCCAGGAGGCAGCCGTAGATGGCCAGGGCGGTGTGGAGGGGGTTGAGGCAGGTCATGACCTTCATCCGCTCCACGTTGTTCACCGTGTCCCGGTCCGTCATGAAGACCCCGGCCTTCTCCAGGGGCGGGCGGCCGTTGGGGAAGCGGTCCTCGATGACCAGGTACTGGGGTCCCTCCGCGTTGACAAAGGCGGCGGTGTAGCCGTTTTTCGAGGTCACCTTGACCTTCATGTCCTCGAACCCGGCCTCCGCCAGGGCCTTCTCCACGGCGGGGGCGGGCCGGGGGGTGATCTTGTCGATCATGGTCCAGGGGAAGGAGACGTTGTTCTCGTCCTCCACCCAGGAGGCAAACTCCCGGGAGACGAAGCCGTTCGCCAGCCACTTGTCCACCATGGTGACCACGCTGTTCCGGAGCTTCTCCCCGTTCCGGGAGCAGTTGTCCGTGCTGACCACGGCCATGGGGTACTTCCCGGCGTTGAAGCGCTCCAGCAGCAGGGCCGCCACCTTGCCCATGGCGGAGGAGCAGCCCTGGGGCCCGGCGGCGAAGTCCTTCTCCGCCAGGGGGGTGAAGTTCCCGTCCATGCCCGTCAGGGCATAGCCCTTCTCGGTGATGGTGAAGGTGATGAGCTGGAGGGAGGGGGTGCGGAAGATGGCCTTGAGCCTCTCCCAGTCCTCCGGGAAGCTCTGGTCCGCCCGGAGGGCCCCGGCCACGGAGCCCACCACGGTCTTCTCCATGTTCCCGTCGGGCATCAGGGTGACCAGCAGGCTCAGGTTGTCATAGGGCCCGTAGGTATTTTCCACGATCTCATAGTCAAAGGTCTCCGCGGTGTAGAGGCCCCCCTTCACCAGCCCCTGCTCGATGAGGGACTGCTGGAGCATGGCGTGGAAGGCCCGGAACAGGCTCCCGGCGCCGAAGTGGACCCAGGTGGGACGGGCCTCCGTCTCGGCGGCCATGTCCTTCCAGTCGAACTTCGGCAGGGTGACGCCCGCCGCCTCCCAGGCGGCCCGGTTCTGGATGCTCTCATAGTTCAGCTTCATAAAGCGTTCTCTCCTTGTCTCCGCCGCCGGGGGCCCGGGGCGGACGTCATAATCTCATTCCCGGGGACTCAGCCCCGGCGGGCCTCCTCCACGATGGCCCGGGAGCGCTTGCACAGCTCCGTGATCTCCTCCCAGCGCTGGCCCTCGATGAGCTCGGCGGTGACCATGTAGGACCCGCCGCAGGCGGCCACCACGGGGGAGGCGGCGTACTCCGCCAGGTTCTTCAGGGAGACGCCCCCGGTGGGCATCACCTTGAACTGGGGGAAGGGGGCGCTCATGGCCTTGATCTTGGCCAGACCGCCGGACTGCTCGGCGGGGAAGAATTTCAGCACCTCCAGGCCGAATTTCAACGCGGCGTGGTAGTCCGTGGGGGTGGTGCACCCGGGGTAGATGGGCAGGCCCTTCTCCTGGGCGTAGGCCACCAGCTCCCCGTCGAAGCCCGGGGTCACCAGGAACTGGCCCCCGGCGGCCAGGGCGGCGTCGATCTGCTCCTTCGCGGTGACGGTGCCCGCCCCGACGATCATGTCGGGGACGGCCTCCCGGATCAGGCGGATGGCCCGGTCGGCCCCGGCGGCCCGGAAGGTGATCTCCGCCACCGGAACGCCTCCGGCGCAGAGGGCCTTGGCCAGGGGGACGGCGTCCCGCTCCGGATTGCTTAGTTTGATGACGGGGACAATCCCGATTTTGGAAATCGCTTCGTTCATGGCGTTCATCGCTATGCTCCTTTCTTTGGAAACGCGGTCCGGGTCACACCCCGAACCGGAAGAATCGGTTGGTGTTGTGGAAACAGACGTCCGCCACCAGGCGGCGCAGGGCCTCCCGGTCGTCGGGGTACTGGCCGCTCTCCACCCACTCTCCAATCAGCTCGCAGAGAATCCGGCGGAAGTACTCGTGCCGGGTGTAGCTGAGGAAGGACCGGGAGTCTGTCAGCATGCCCACAAAGCGGCCCAGGACGCCGTTACAGGCCAGGTCCGTCAGGTGGGCCCGCATGCCGGGGCGGCTGTCGTTGAACCACCAGGCGCTGCCGTGCTGGAGCCCGCCGCCGTCCCCCTGGAAACAGGCCAGGATGGAGTCGATGGCGGTGTTGTCCCCGGGGTTCAGGGAGTAGGCGATCAGCCTGGGCAGGCCCCCGTTCTCCTGGAAGGCGTTGAGGAGGGGGGCCAGGTTCTCCACCCCGCTGCGGCTGTTCACGGCGTCGTGGCCGTGGTCCGGGCCCATGAGGGCCACGGCGGGCCGGTTCACGTTTCTGAGGCAACCGAAGTGAATCTGCATCACCCAGCCCAGCTCCGCGTACCTCTTGGCACAGGCCACTGTCACCAGGGTCTTGTAGGCGTCCGCCTCCTCCGGGGCGGGGGCCTGTCCCGCCATGGCCTTGCGGAAGGCGGCGTCGGCCAGCTCCGGGTCCGGAGGAGCGTACATGCAGGCGTCCAGGCCGTGGTCCGCGCAGAGGCAGCCGTGGGCTTGGAAGTAGTCGATCCGCTCCAGCAGCAGCCCGACTGCCTCTTCGGCGGAGGACGGCTCCCGGCCCGCCCCCAGGCGGCGGATATACGAGGCGAAGCCCGGCTTCTCGATGTTGACGGCCTGGTCGGGCCGGAAAGCCGGGAGGACCTTGATCTCCATGGTCTCGTCCGCCGCGATGGCCTCGTGCCACCGGAGGTCGTCCGCCGGGTCGTCCGTGGTGCAGAGGGCCCGCACGTC
Organism: uncultured Oscillibacter sp.; assembly: GCA_947245315.1. Taxonomy (GTDB): domain Bacteria; phylum Bacillota; class Clostridia; order Oscillospirales; family Oscillospiraceae; genus Oscillibacter. The sequence goes on from CAMXNV010000021.1 coordinate 5,118, forward strand.
AAAGCGCCGCATCAGCGCCCGGGCGGTGAGGCCTTGCAGCCGCTCGTTGGCCTGGTCGTAGATCCGCCGGGCGCTCTCCGGCGTCAGGGGCTCCGTGATGCCGAAGCCCCGCTGGAGCTCCAGGTGGCTCCAGTGGTAGACCGGGTTCCCCATGAGCTGGGGCATCGTTTGGGCGAAAGCCTCGAACTTCTCCCAGTCGGAGGCCCCGCCGGTGATCTTCTCCTCCGGGACCCCGGCGGCCCGCATGAGCCGCCACTTGTAATGGTCTCCCCCCAGCCAGACCTGGGTGATGCTGTCAAAGCGCCGGTCCCCGGCGATCTCCTTGGGGTCGATGTGACAGTGGTAGTCGATGATGGGCAGGGTCTCCGCCGTGCCGTGGTAGAGCTCCCTGGCCGTGCCGGTGGAGAGGAGAAAGTCCCGGTCCATGAAGCCCGTCATCGGTCAAGCCCCTCAATCTCGCCGCCGTTGGCCTCGATGAGCCCGTTGAGGTAGGCGCTGCCCAGGGCCCGGTCGTAGAGGCCGTAGCCCGGCTTGCCGGTCTCCCCCCAGATCATGCGGCCGTGGTCCGGGCGGAACCAGCCGTTGAAGCCCGTGTCCACCAGGGCCTTTACGATGGCGTTCATATCCAGGGAGCCGTTCTTTGTCAGGTGGCCGGTCTCCTCGAAGGAGGTGTCCGGCAGGATCTTCACATTCCGCAGGTGCATGAAGCCGATGCGCCCCATGGCGGAGTACTTCCGCACCAGGGCGGGGACGTCGTTCTCCGGGGAGCAGCCCAGGGAGCCGGTGCACAGGCACAGGGCGTTGCTGGGGCTGTCCACGATGGAGAGGTAGCGGTCCAGGTTCTTCTCGCAGGTGACCACCCGGGGCAGCCCGAAGATGGGATACGGGGGATCGTCGGGGTGGAGGGCCATGACCACGCCGCAGGACTCCGCCACGGGGATGACCCGCTGGAGGAAGTAGGCGATGTTCTCCCACAGGCCCTCCTCTCCCAGCTCGCCGTAGGCCCGGATCAGGTCCCGGACCTGGTCCTGGGTATAGCTGGCGTCCCAGCCGGGGAGGTGGATGTCGTCCTTCAGGGGGTCCAGGCCCTTCATCTGCTCCCAGTACATGACCAGGCTGGTGGAGCCGTCCTCGGCGGCCTTGTCCAGCTGGGTCCGGGTCCAGTCGAAGACGGGCATGAAGTTGTAGGTGACGCACTTGACCCCGTACTTGGCGCAGCGGCGGATGGACTCGCAGTAGTGCTCGATGTGCCGGTCCCGCTCCGGGAGGCCCAGCTTAATCTCCTCGGTGACGGGGATGGACTCCACCACGTCGAAGACCAGGCCCTTGGCGGCGCAGAGCTCCGCCAGGCGGCGGATGCTCTCCTCCGGCCAGACCTCGCCGGGCTTCACGTCGTAGACGGCGGAGACGATGGAGCGCATGCCGGGAATCTGCCGGATGGCGTCCAGGGTGACGGGGTCGCTCTCCCCGTACCAGCGGAAGGAACTTTTCATAGGGGGTTCTCCTTTCTCAATTTGGATTCCTAAATTTCAGCTGTTTTACAGCGCCGTATGGAACAGAATCCTTTGGATTCTGTTCCACTGCGCCGGCTATACAAGCCCAGCCAGCCCGGGGAGGCCCATGCTGAGGACAGGGAGATAGGTGACCAGCAGCAGGCCCACCAGGATGGCGGCGTAGTACCAGAGCATGTAGGGAATCGTCTTGGCCAGGGTGGTCCGGCCCACCTTGATGGACACGAAGAGGGTGTTGCCCACCGGCGGCGTGATGTTGCCGATGCAGAGGTTGTAGACCAGGATCAGGCCGAAGTGGACGGGGTGCATGCCGAAGGTCTTGACAATGGGCAGGAAGAGGGGAGTGAAGATCAAGATGGCGGGCGTCACGTCCATGAAGGTCCCCGCCACCAGGAGGATGACGTTCATGATGAGGAGGATCAGGTACTTGTTCTCCGTCAGGCCCAGCAGGGCGGCGGACACCGCCTGGGGAATCTGGTTGAAGGACATGACCCAGCCCAGGATGTTGGACACCCCGATGAGGAAGACCACCATCCCACTCATTTTAGCACTATCTACCACAATATTCCAGAAGCTTTTTAACGTAATATTCCGGTAGCACACCCCCAGAATCAGGGCGTAGACCACGGCGATGGCCGAGCCCTCGGTGGCCGTGAAGACGCCGCCCACGATGCCCCCGATGACCACCACGATCAAGGACAGGGCCGGGAGGGCCCGGAGGGTAACCCGGCCCAGGTTGCCCCAGTCGTACTGCCCGGGGATGCCCCGGTAGCCCTTGCGCCTGGCCAGGAAGACGCCCATGAGGATGCAGCACACCGTCCACAGCAGGCCCGGCACATAGCCCCCCAGGAACAAGGCCGCCACGGAGGTGCCCCCGGAGGCCAGGGAGTAGGTAATCAGGGCGTTGGACGGGGGAATCAGCAGGCCCGAGGGGGCGGAGGCCCCGTTGGTGGCCGCGCAGAGGGCCGGGTCATAGCCCTGCTCCTCCTCCCCCTGGCGGACCATGCTGCCCACCGCCGCCGCCGCGGCGGAGGCGGAGCCGGAGATGGCCCCGAAGAGGGCGTTGGCCCCGGCGTTGGTCACCAGCAGGGCGCCGGGAAGCTTCCCCAGCAGGGCCATGACAAAGTCCACCAGCCGCTTGGCGATGCCCCCCTGGTTCATCAGGTTCCCCGCCAGGATGAAGAAGGGGATGGCCGTGAGGCTGAAGCTGCTCATGCCCACAAAGGTGCGCTGGGCCGCCGTCACCACGGACACGTCCAGCTCCATGGTGGGCAGGATGGCCGTCAGGGCGGCGATGCCGATGGAGTAGGCGATGGGCACCCCCAGGGCCAGGAGGAACAGCAGCACCGCCAGAATGAGGACGAGAGAGGAAATCGCCATTTACGCCGCCTCCTTTTCCGCAGTCCCGCCGGAGAGAATCTCCACGATGTTCAGCAGGGTGAACAGCATGTTGAGGACGCCGCACAGGGGCAGCACCACGTAGAAGACCCCGATGGGCACCCCCAGGGAGGACGTCATCTGTCCCATGGCCAGCCGGGCGATCTGCATGCCTCCCAGCACCAGGATCACCAGGGAGAAGAGGAAGGCGACGCCCTCCCCCAGGCAGCGCAGCAGCTTCCCCAGGGCCGGGCCCGCCCGGTCCACCAGGATGGGAATATTCATATGCCCCCGCTCCGAGGTCACCAGGGAGGCCCCCAGCAGGCTCATCCAGGCGAACATGTAGGACACCAGCTCCTCCGACCAGGAGGAGGGACGGCCCAGGATATAGCGGGTGAATACCTGCCAGCAGGTCAGGGCCACCATGGCCAGGAAGCTGGTTCCGGCCAGCAGGTTCAAAAGCCGGGTCAAAAGCGTGCGGACGGTGTTCATAGCGCTCTCCTTTCTCATTCCGCGCAGGCGGCGTTCCAGTCCTGGATGCCCTCATAGATGGGGGCCAGGTCCGGGTACTTCTCCAGAAGGTCCTGGTGCATGGGCGTGCAGATGTCCTGGAAGGGCTGGACCTCCGGGTAGAGGAAGGTCACGCCCTGCTGGTTCACGGCCCGGTCCCTGGCGGCCTCCACGGCCTTGCCCCACTCCCGGCGCTCCACCGCGTTCACCAGCCGGAAGCCCTCCTCAAAGACGGCCCGCTCCTCCGGGGAGAGGCCCTCTAAAAAGCCGCAGTTGCCGATGAGGATGTCGGGGATCATCTGGTGCATGTCATAGGAGTAAAATTTGCACACGTCCCCGTGGCCGTTGGAGGTCAGGGCCAGCTCGTTGTTCTCCGCCCCGTCGATGACCTTGGACTGGAGGGCCGTGTACACCTCGCCGAAGCCCATGGGCGTGGCGGAGCCCCCCAGGAGGCTCATCATGGTCACATTGGTGGGGGACTGCTGGACCCGGATTTTCAGGCCCCTCAGGTCCGCGGGGGACTCGATGGGGGTGTCCACGGTGTAGAAGTTCCGGGTGCCCGCGTCGATCCAGGTCACCGCCTGGAAGCCCGCCTGTTTCGTGGACTCGAAGATGGGCCCCGTGATCTCCGGGTCGTCCATGGCCTGGTGGTAGGCCTCGCTGGACACGAAGAGATAGGGCAGGTTGAAGAGGGTGTAGTCCTTGGAGAAGGTCTCCAGGATGGAGTTGCTGGCCACGCAGAAGTCAATGGCCCCGGTCTGGGTCAGCTGGACCATGTCCGTCTGGGAGCCCAGCAGCTCGCTGGGATAGACCTCCACGTCGTATCGGTCCCCCAGCTCCTCCTCGATATACGCCTCAAACGCAAGAAGCGCCAGATTGGTGGGATGGTCGGTGGCCTGGTTGTGCCCGATGCGGATGATCCGCTTCTCCCCTCCGGCGCACCCGGACAGGGTGGCCGCCAGAAGGAGAACGCAGAGGGCGGCGGCAAGTGCTCTCGGGATTTTTTTCATACGGAAAGGCTCCTCCTTTTTGATCGCTTTGGAAATCAAACACTTTTACCCGGTCCTTCGCCGGGCGCGCCGGAGGCGCTCCGGACCCCGGAAAAAGCCGTTTCCAAGAAAACAACCGGCCGGTCTGTTCCCTTTTCCATGGTCTTATTGTAGCAAAAGCCGCCCCGGCCCCGCATGGTATTTGCGGCTTGAAATCTGGTGAAAATTGCTGTATCCTAAAAGAGAGGAAAAAAAGAGGAGGCGTTTTTGTAGGATATGAACAAAGATATTTGGACCGACCGCCAGGTCATGCTGGGCAAGTCCGCCTTTGAGTTCTACCACTACCTGGACAGCGTGCCCCCCAAGGTGGCTTTCCACCAGCACCCCTTTTACGAGCTGTTCTTCTTCCTGGACGGCAATGTGAACTACACCATAGAGGGCAAGACCTACAAGCTCCGCCCCGGAGATATTTTGCTGACCAACAGCCTGGATATACACAGGCCGGAAATATTTCCAGGAAAACCCTACGAGCGGGTGGTGGTCTGGCTGGAGGACCGCTTTTTCGACCAGCTTCTGGCCGGGGGGGACGATCTGGCCTCCTGCTTCGCGGACGCGGCCCGGAAGGACTACCGCCGGATCCGCCCCAGCCACAGCAGCCTGATTCGCCTGCGGGGCCTGTGCAATCAGATCTCCCAGGCCCAGGGCAGCCGGGCCCTGGGGAGCTATACCCTGGTGTGCGCCTACCTGTTCGAGTTCCTGGTGGAGGTCTGCCGCTGCTACTTTGAGACCTCGGACCTCCCCCGGGAGGACGTGACGGAGAGCCAGAAGATCAACCGCATCCTGGACTACATCAACCAGAATATCACCCGGAACCTGACCCTGGACGGCATCGCCCGGCAGTTCTACGTCAGCAAGTTCTACCTGAGCAAGCAGTTCAAGCGCTTCACGGGGATGAGCATCTACCAGTACATCATCAAGAAGCGGGTCACCATCTCCCGGGACCTGCTCCGGGCGGGGGCCTCCGTCACCGGGGCCTGCATGGAGTGCGGCTTTAACGACTACTCCAACTTTCTGAAGGCCTTCAAGCGGGAGTTCAACTGCAACCCCAGCGACTTTGGACGCCGCCATTAACACCGGCCATCGAAAGAGCCCCGGCGACCTTCGTCGCCGGGGCTGGAGGCTGTCGAAAAGCATAGGAATCTGATTCGACGGGAAGGAAGGGTGTGCGCGGGAAACCCAGGAAGGGTTTCCTGCGCTATTTAAATCCTTCGATTCCAGAACTTTTTTAAAGTCCTGGAATCGTAAGCAGCTTGGCGAAAATACTTTTTCGACAAGCTGCCCGGCGACCTTCGTCGCCGGGGCTCTGCGCCTCACTCACTCGCAAAACACATACTCGTTCAATCTCCGGAAGGCCTCCTGCACCCGGCTCAGGGGCAGGGCCAGGTTCATCCGGATATGGCAGGGGCCGTGGAAGGGGCGGCCGTCCTGCCAGATAACGCCCACCTCCGCGCCGGCGCGCAGGAGCTCGTCCAGGGTCTTCCCATGGGCCCGGCACCACTCCGTGCAGTCCAGGAAGAGCATGTAGGTCCCCTGGGGCCTGGAGACCTCCACCCCCGGGAAGTGCTCCCGGATATAGGCACAGGCGAAGTCCACGTTCCCCGTCAGCACCTGCCGCAGCTCCTCCAGCCAGGCCTCCCCCTCGGGGCCGTAGGCCCCGATCAGGGCGTGCATGGACAACACGTTCATGCTGTTGTAGTGAGACAGGGAGGACTCCTTCCGCACCCGCTCCCGGAGCCAGGAATTGTAGATAATATGGTAGCTCCCCACCAGCCCCGCCAAATTGAAGGTCTTGGAGGGCGCGTAGAGGGCCACGGTGCGGTTCCGGGCGTCCTCGCTCACCGACTGGGTGGGGATGTGGCGGCGGCCGTCCAGCAGGAGGTCCGACCAGATCTCGTCCGAGATCACGAAGACGTCGTGCTTCCGGAAGAGCTCCATGGCCGCCTCGATCTCCCCCCGCTCCCACACCCGGCCGCAGGGGTTGTGGGGGGAGCAGAAGACGGCGGCGTGGATTTTGTGGTCCACCAGCTTCCGCTCCATGTCCTCCAGGTCCATCCGCCAGACGCCCCCGGCGTCCTTCACCAGGGGGGAGTGGACGATCCGGTAGCCGTTGTTCTCCAGGCTCACGGTGAAGCCGATATAGGTGGGCGAGTGGAGGAGCACGCTGCCGCCCCGCGAGCACAGCACATTCAGCGCGCTGACCACGCCGCCCAGAACGCCGTTCTCATAGCCGATGCATTCCCGGGTCAATCCCGTGACGCCGTTGCGGCGCTCCTGCCAGCGGATGATGCTGTCGAAGTAGGCGCCGGCGGGGTCGAAGTAGCCGTAAGCCGGGTGCCGGGCCCGCTCTATGATGGCCTGGGGAATCGTGGGAACCGTGGGGAAGTTCATGTCGGCCACCCACATGGGGATGTGATCGAAGCCCTCCCGGATTTGGACGCCGGGAATGGGAATGTGGTCCACGGCCACCGCGTCCCTTCCCCGGCGGTCCATGACGGAGGTAAAATCGTATTTCATAGGCGGACGCTCCTTTGTCTGTTTTCTTGTATTGTAGTATGAACGGCCCGCCCTGTCAATCCGTTGACATTTCCCGGGGGATTTGCCATAATGATGCCAACAGCGGTCCCCCCGGCTCTGCCCGGGGCGGGAACCGCGTTCTAAATTTGCCGTTTAAAAGGAGAAGCCTTATGAAAGCGCTGCGAAAGCTGCATCCCGGGCCGGAGGGCGTCCGGCTGTGCGACATCCCGGTCCCCCCTGTGGGAGAGGGGGAGCTCCGCGTCAAGGTGGCCTACGCGGGCATCTGCGGCACGGACATGCACATCATAGGAGACGAGTACGACGCCGCCCTGCCGGTCACCATGGGCCACGAGTACAGCGGCCTGGTGGACGCCGTGGGCCCCGGGGTGACGGGCTTCCGGGAGGGGGACCCGGTGATCTCCATGACGGTGGCCTCCGCCTGCGGGACTTGCCGCTGCTGCCGCCAGGGGAACGAGCTGAAGTGCCCGGAGCGGAAATCCATCGGCTCCGGGCTGGACGGCGCTATGGCCGAGTACATCGTGGTCCGGGCGGACCGGGCCTTCCACATCCCGGAGGGCGTCTCCCTGAAAACCGCCGCCCTCTCCGAGCCGGTGGGCTGCTGCGTCCGGTCCGTCGTGGAGGTGTCCGCCATCCGGGCGGGGGACTATGTGTACGTCTCCGGCCCCGGCATCATGGGCCAGCTCACGGCCCAGCTGGCCAGGCTCTCCGGCGCCCACGTGACGGTGGGCGGGGCCGCCGGGGACGGGGAGCGCCTGGCCCTGGCCAAGCGCCTGGGGGCCGGCGCCACGGTGGACGTGAGCCAATGCGACCTCGCGGAGCGCGCCCGGGAGATCACCCACGGCGAGGGCTTCGACGTGGTATACGAGTGCGCGGGGGTGTCCCCCTCGGCGGACGCCTGCTTGAAGGTGCTGCGGAACATGGGGCAGTACGTCCAGGTGTGCCTGTTCGGGAAGACCGTTCCCTTCGACATGGACGGGGCCCTGATCGGGGAGAAGCACATCGTCAACAGCTTCGCCGCCGACCGGAGTTCCTTCGAGATCACCCTGCGTCTGCTGGAGGCCCGCCGCCTGGCGCTGGAGGACCTGATCACGGCGGTCTATCCTATCGAGGACTGGGAACAGGCCGTGGCCCACGTCCGGCGGAGGGACGGGTATAAGATTCTCCTCCGGCCCGGGGACTGGGCGGAGGGGTGAGACCCTCCCGCCCCGTCCTCAGCGCCCCGCCTTCGCCGCCGTGGGCGCGGGGTCCTTGACCGGCGCGACGCTCTCCGCCATGCGGAGCATGGTCTCCTTCGTCAGCCGGTGGCCTTTGATGCGGAAGCAGATGCCCGTCTCCGGGTCCGTCCAGAGGAGGGTGCTCATCTCGCTCTCAGGCGGGTAGTGGCCGACGGTCCCGTTCTTAGGGACTCCCTTCCAGAACTGAGCCTCCGCGCCCTTCACTTCCACGGTCTCCGGCGCCCCCTCCGGGGCGTTCAGCGGTTCGGCGGAATAGTCAAAGGCGTAACAAAGCTCGTCGTCACGGCCCGGAACCTCCCGGTCGGCTTCCACCATGACCGCTCCCGGCAGGATATCCTTTTGGCCGGTCTTGGCTTCCTTCGGCTCCCAGCCCAGCCGGTACTCCGGCAGGCCCGGGCCCTCGTCCTCCTTCACGCTCTCCGCCATCCGAATCATGGCTGCCCGGTCCAGGTCTCCGTTCAAATAGTACAGATTGCCCTTTTCATCCTCCCAGAACAGATAGGCGGTGCTGCCCGCCTGATAGAAGTCCGCGCTGCGCCCCTGGACCTGAACCTGCTGGAGTTTCACCGCAGGGGCCGCCCTGCGGGCTTGAAGGGGGTCATATAGCGCTACTCCCAAATATCCGATCTTGCTGGGGCGAAAACAGATGAATTTCAGTCTGGCGCTGCCCTTGCGATAGAGGCGGAGCGTATAGCCGTTGTCCAATGGTGCGATCATTACGTCCTCCAACCCCCATCCCTCCGGCAGTTGGGTGGGGCGGTGGGTGGGCGGCTGTTCGTACTTCGGCTGCCCGGCATCCTCCGGGCCGTAATAGGAAACAGTTGCATCTTCCTTGTCCCGCCGCCACCGGCGGCCCGGGACGGCCTGCCCGTTGGAGGCCGCCAGGGCCGAGGTGCACAGCGACAGCACGGTCACGGCAAGAAGCAAAACAGATACGATTCTCTTTTTCATGTCAATCTTCCTTTCTTATTCCATGTCTTCCGGACCCTGCTCCAGGGGAATCTCCACGTCCCCCCACAGCACGGCCTCCGCCTGGCTGAGGTCCACGGGCTTCTCGAAATCCACCGACGCCGTACAGCCGGAGCCCATATCCCCCATGGTCAGCTGTCCCGGGGCCGCCTCCACTTCGCTGCCGTCCTTCATCCGCAGGGCTATCCGAACCTGGGGCCACGGGTCCTCGCCCTCCAGACGGTACTTCCACCATATGCCCAGGGGCGAGACGCTCATGGACAGCAGCGTCATGGTCTTGGAGCCGTCCGTCATGGATAGGCCCTCCACCGGGAGCTCCAGCAGCCGGTCGCCGTTCAGGTCCTCCGGGATGGGGAATTCCCAGACATCCGTGGGGCCCGTCTCCGGGTCCCAGCCTCCGAACACCGTCTCCTGTTCCTCCCCGGGCACGCTTCGGTAGAGGGCCCGGACCACATAGGAGCAGCCGCCGATGTCGAAGGAGGCCGTCGTATCCGCCACGCCCACCAGCACGTTGGGCTCCCGGGTTCCGGCCTCCAGGACGGTGAAGCCCCCGGAGCGCGCAAGCATCTCCGTGCGCCGCTCCTCGGGCACCCGCAGCCCGTCAAAGAGCCAGTAGTCGTCCTCCGGGGAGAAGACCGTCCCCTCCGGGGCTCGAATCTCCAGGACCATATAAAGACGGCTCTTCGCGCCCAGCATCCGCAGGGGCGTGATGGTCACGCCTCTGTGCTCCACCGGCGGGGGAAGGAGGCTCTCCGCCGCGGTCTCCCCGGCCTCCCCGCCGCCGGTCTCCATGTCCCCCACGATCTCCTGCTGCCGCTGGTCCAGCCCGCCGAAGTAGGAGACCCACAGGGAAACCGAGACCGCCGCCGCAGCCGTGATGAGAATCAGGACCGCCACCACCGCCGCCAGGGGGATTTTTCCGCGCCGCCAGCCGGGCCGCGCCCGCCGCCGCATCCAGCCCCAGGGGTCCGCCAGCAGGCGCGTCCGCTCCCGGAGATAGCGGGGGGAGAACTCGGCGTCCTCCGCCTCCCGCAGCACGTCCTCGCAGTCGGCCAGGTTGGCGTCCATCAGCGCCCGGCGCAGCAAAATGTCAAACTGCGTCATAGCGATATCCCTCCTTCTCCAGCTGGCGGCGCAGCAGGGCCCGGCCCCGCAGCACCCGGCTGGCCACCGTGGACTCGTTCAGGTGAAGCCGCCGGGCAATCGCCCGGTTGCTCTGCTCCTCCACGCACTTGAGCTCCAGCACCTGGCGATAGCTCTCCGGCAGGGCCCGGATCAGGGAGACCAGGTACTCGTACCCCTCCCGGGGCTCCTCTTGGGCGGGCGGGTCCCAGTCCTCGGGGAAGGCCACGGTCCGCCCCTCCGCCCGGAGAAGGTCCAGGGCGCAGTTCTTGGCCACGGTGATCACATAACCCTCCGTCTCCCCCCAGGTCAGGGCCGACACCCGCCCCCAGCTCTTCAGAAGCTGGAACCAGGTCTGCTGGGCGGCGTCCTCCGCCCGGGCGGGGTCCCCCAGCGTCCGCCGGGCCATCGCGTAGACCTTCTTCTCATGGGCTTCATAGAGCCGGGTAAACCTCCGCCGGTCCTCCTCGGTCTCCAGCATGGACAGGTAAACCGCAAGCATAGCCGCTCTCCTCCTTTTCTCCGGCGCTCCGCCCCCTGTGGGACGGGTCCGCCGCTTCTCTTAATGGGCCGCTTCATCAGGTAAACGGCGGAGGAGGGAAAAGTATCCCCGCTCCGGGGAAATTTTTTTTGCGGCCCTCAATCGTCCTGAAACAGCTCCTCCAGCGCCGCCGCCATCCCCGCCGCGAAGGCCCGGTGCCCCGCCTCGGAGAAGTGCACGCCGTCATAGCTCAGCTCCACGCCCCAGGCCCCCGCGTCGGCGAAGGCCACGCCCTCCAGACGCTCCGCCAGGGCCTGGTAGCAGGGCCCCAGGCGGCGGGACTCCTCCCGCACCTGCCGGTCCTCCGCCCACGGGCCGGGGACCATGGGCGGCGGGGCCGCCAGCAGCAGTCTGCCCCCCGTCCCCAGGGCCCGCAGAAGGGCCTCCATCCGCGCTTCGCACGCTTCGGCGGACAGGCCCTGGAGCAGGTCGTTGCTCCCCAGCATGACTATGGTCCACTCCGCTTGGAGGGCCTGGAGCAGCCGGGCCTCCTCTTCAGCCTCCTGAGCCGTCCGGGGAAGGCGGCGGCCGTTCTGCCCGTGGTTGAGGACCTCCCAGCCCGCCGCCCGCAGCAGCGCCGTCCAGCGGACGGACGCCGGGTAGCGCCCGCCCAGGTAGGACCGGGGGTCGTAGCCGTAGGTGTTGGAATCTCCGTAGCACAAAATACGGGGTTTCATAGTGCGTCCTCCTCTTTATCATGCAGGGCGGACAGGCCCGCCCGCCGGTGTTGGTCTCCCCCGCAGTATAACAGGCCAGGGCCCTGTTTACAAGGTGCCCTCCCCCACAGGGTGTTCTATTGATAGAACACCCTGTAGGGGGCGGGCTCT
>CAMXNV010000022.1 GCA_947245315.1 uncultured Oscillibacter sp.
AGTCATAGAGCTTCTGGGTGCCGGCGGCGAAGACATAGGTCTGCCGGCCCTTGTCGAAGGGCTTGCAGGCGCCGGTGATCCGGCCCGCCCTGGACATGTCCACAAAGGCGTCCACGTACATCTCCGTATGAACGCCCAGGTTTTTCAGGTCGGACTCGGCGATCATCTTGCCGATGGCGCTGGGCATGGACCCGATGCCCAGCTGGAGGCAGGCGCCGTCCTCGATCTCGGGCACCACCAGGTTGGCCACGGCCAGGTCCACCTCGGAGGCCTCCCCGGCGCCGCCCAGAATCTCCATGGGGGGGTTCTCCCCCTCCACCACCATGGTGACGTCGCTGATATGGACCCCGTTTTCAAAGCCGCCCAGGCAGACGGGCATGTTCCGGTTGACCTCCACGATGACGGTCTTGGCGCAGTCGCAGACCGCCTTCAGGTGGGAGCCCCCGGGGCCGAAGTTGAACCAGCCGTGCTCGTCCATGGGCGCCACCTGGAACATGGCCACGTCCAGGGTCTTGATGCAGTCCCGGTAGAGCCCCGGCAGCTCGGAGTAGCGCAGGGGGATGTAATAGGCGAAGCCCTCCTTGATGGCCTTGCGCTCAATGCCGCTCATGTGCCAGGAGTTCCAGGCGAAGTGCTCGGCGGCGTTGGGCACGTCGAAAATGGCGGGACGGCGGGTCAGGATGCCTCCCCGGATGTTCACGTCCTTCAGCTCCCCCATCCGGGCGGCCAGGGCCTTGTCCAGGGCGTTGGCGGAGCAGACCGTCCAGCCGTAATCCAGCCAGTCGCCGGACTTGACGACTTTCACCGCCTCCTCGGCCGTGGTCAGCTTCTGGCGGTATTCCTCCTGATAGCTCATAGTCGATTCCTCCATTGTGAATTGAATTTCTGTCTCCTCGCGGGCCGCGAAGGGTAATTTTCTGCGCGACGGCATTTCTATTCAATAGTATAACATCCCATGGAAAATATTGCAACGCCAAAACGTGAAAAAAATAACATGTTTTTAAGAAAAAAGCGGCAGGCCCGTAGGCCTGCCGCCTGTATTTCAGGGGTTTTGCGGTTTGCGGGAGCTTACTCCTCGTCCTCCTCGGGGGCTTCCACCGCAGGGGCCAGCAGGGCCCGGATGGACAGGGAAATCTTCTTGCGCTCCTCGTCCACGGCGGTGATCTTGGCGTCCACCATCTGGTTCTCCGCCAGCACGTCCTCCGGCTTCTCGATCCGGCGGTCGGCGATCTGGGAGATGTGGATCAGGCCGTCCACGCCGGGCACCACCTCGGCAAAGGCGCCGAAGCTCATCAGCTTGACGATGCGGACGGAGGCCACGTCGCCCACGGCGTACTTGTCCATGAACACCTGCCAGGGATCCACGCTGTGGTCCTTGACGCCCAGGGAAATCTTCCGCTTCTCGGGGTCGAAGGAGATCACGTAGACCTCCAGGGTGTCCCCCACCTTGCACACATCCTCGGGCTTCTTGATCCGGCTCCAGCTCAGCTCCGAGATATGTACCATGCCGTCCACGCCACCGATGTCCACAAAGACGCCGTAGCTGGTCATGGATTTCACGGTTCCGGTGTAGCGCTTGCCCACCTCGATGTTGGCCCAGATCTCCTCCTGAGCGGCCCGGCGGGCCTCGTCGGTGACGGAGCGGATGGAGCCCACCACCCGGCGGCGGGCCCGGTTCATCTCCGTGATCCGGAGCTGGACCTTCTGGCCCTTCATGGCGGAGAGGTCGGCGCCCCGGGGCTGGCCGCTCTGGGAGGCGGGGACAAACACCCGCACGCCCTTGACGGACACCACGATGCCGCCCTTGTTCTCCTCGGTGACCGTGCCTTCCAGCACGGTCTTCTCCTCCACGGCCCGGTCGATGTCCTCCCAGACCTTCACGGCGTCCAGCCGCTTCTTGGACAGCTCGGCGTAGCCCTCCACGTCGTTGACGCGGACGATGTACGTCTCAATTTCGTCTCCCACTTTTACCACATCCTCGGGTTTGGCCGTGGGATCGTCGGTGAGTTCGCTGAACTTGATGTAGGCCGCCTGCTTGGCGCCCACATCGACCTGCACCTCCGTCGGGGTGATGGCGGTGACAATGCCGGTTACCTTCTCTCCTGTATTTAAAGTTTTGAAGGACTGGTTCAGCAGTTCCTCAAAGGACTCCTCGTTGTTCTCCACCGCTCTGATTTCTTCACTCATGGCTGCATATACCTCCTTAATAATGCCCGCTGGCGTGGAAGCGCCGGCCGTAAGGCCCGCGACCGAACAACCATGAGAAAAATCCGGCGGGAGCTCGTCCGCGTTTTCGATCTGGATCACGCGGGGGCAGCTCTCCTTGCAAATTTCCGTCAAATGTTTGGTGTTGGCGCTTTTACGGTCTCCCACCACGACCATGACGTCCGCTTTCGCGGCGAGAATGGCCGCTTCAGACTGACGCTTATGCGTAGCGGTACATATTGTATCAAATTTTTTTGCGTTTGTACACTCTTTTTTTACGATTTTCCAAGAAGTTTCAAAAAGTTCACGAATGCAGGTGGTTTGTGCAACAACCGTCACCGGCGTCTCCCGGGCTTTGGGGTCCTCCCGCAGCCAGGCCTCCACCGCCTCCGGCCCGCTGAAAATCAACGGACGGCGGCACCAGCTGGCGATGCCCGCCACCTCCGGGTGGTCCCGGTCGCCGATGATGACGGGGGTCCGGCCCTCTGCCTCCGCCTGGGCGGCCAGGGTCTGGATCCGGCGGACGTTGGGACAGGTGGCGTCCACGCAGAGAACCCCCCGGGCCTCCAGCCGGTCCAGCACGTCCTTCCGCTCCCCGTGGGAGCGGATCAGTACCCTGTCCCCGGGGCCCAGCTCCTCCGGGTCCTCCACCCGGCGGACCCCCAGGCGCCGCAGCTCCTCCACCACGTGGGCGTTGTGGATCAGGTCCCCCAGCATTCGGCAGCCCCCGGCGGCCCCGGCCTCCCGGGCCAGGTCCACCGCCCGGCGGACGCCGTAACAGAAGCCGGCGCTCTCCGCCAGATACACCTTCACAGCGGCTTCCCCCCCACGGCCTGGCCCCCCAGGGCATAGGCCTGCTCCAGGAGGTCGTCGGCGATTTTCTGCATCTCCTCGGCGGTGCCCCGGCGGCCGGTGTAATGGGGCTCGTAGGGCTGGCCGAAGATGATGCGGGTCCGGCGGAACAGCTTCTTCTCCCCGTCCACAAACACCGGCACCAGCGTGGCCCCGGTGCGGACGCCGATCATGGCCACCCCGGCCTTGGCGTGGGCGGGCAGGCCGTCCGTGTAGCCGATTCCGTCGTGGATCGTGGTTCCCTCGGAGAAGATCAGCAGGTTGTCCCCGTCCTTCAGGGCCTGGATGGACTGCTTGACGGCGTTGATGTCGTTGTTCCCCCGGCTCACCGGGAAGGCCCCCACCTTTCGCAGCAGCCAGCCCAGCAGGCGGTTCTGGAACAGCTCCTCCTTGGCCATGATGTGGAGCCGGTAGTTCACCGGCAGCTTCAAGGCCACCAGAATGGGATCCCAGTTGCTGGCGTGGTTGGGGCAGAGGAGCACGCCGCCGGAGGGCAGCCCCTCCATCCCCTCCACGGAGACGGGGTGCAGGATGCCGGTCACAAAGCCCACCACATAGTAAATGAAGACAAACAGGCGGTTAAAGGGTTTCATAGGCCCGTCCTTTCCCGGACGATCCGCAGCAGGGCTTCCCGGCTCTCCTGGAAGTCCAGGACCGAGGTGTCCAGCAGCACCGCGTCCTCCGCCTGCCGCAGGGGGGCGGCGGCCCGGTGGGTGTCCTGGAAGTCCCGGTCCTCGATCTCCCGGAGGACCTCCTCAAAGGGCTGGGGGGTTCCCCGCTCCTCCAGCTCCCGGCAGCGGCGCTCCGCCCGGACCCGGGCGGAGGCGGTAAGAAAAATCTTCACCTCCGCGTCCGGCAGGACCACGGTGCCGATGTCCCGGCCGTCCATGACCACGCTGTTCCGCCGGGCCAGCTCCCGCTGGAGCTCCAGCAAATAGGCCCGCACCGCCGGCAGGGCGGAGACGGCGGAGGCATAGCGGGAAATCTCCGGCAGGCGGATGGCCTCGCTGACGTCCTCGCCGTTCAGCAGCATCCGCTGTCCCCCGGCCTCGTCGTAGCAGAGCTCGGGCCGGACCTCCGGCAGGGCCGCCGCCACGGCCTCCCCGTCCCTGGGGTCCACGCCGTGGTCCCGCATGTAGAGCCCCACGGTCCGGTAGATGGCGCCGGTGTCCACATAGAGGAAGCCCAGGGCGGCGGCGGCGGCCCTGGCCAAGGTGCTCTTCCCCGCACCGGAGGGGCCGTCAATGGCGATACGAATGGTCTTCATAGGCAAACCTCCACACTTTTGTCGCAGTATCCGGCGGGCCGTCACGCCGAGGCGGCGGCCAAGCCCGCGGCCCGGCCCGTGGACCAGGCGATTTGAAGATTGAAGCCGCCGGTATAGGCGTCCACGTCGATCAGCTCCCCGGCGAAGTAGAGCCCCCGGACCCTCCGGGACTCCATGGTAGCCGGGTCGATCTCCTTCACCGACACCCCGCCGGAGGTGACGATGGCGTCCGTCACCGGGCAGGGCCCGGCGATGACCACGGGGAAATGCTTCAAAATTTGCAGCAGCCCCCGGCGCTGCTCCCGGGTGACGTCGTGGACCTTCCGCCGGGGCTCAATTTCAGATATCCGGACCACCTCCGGAATCAGCTTCTTGGGCAGCAGGTCGTCCAGGGCGTTGCAGAAATCCTGGTTTCGGTACTTCTCAAAGTCCGACAGCAGCCGCCGGTCCAGGGCCGGCTCCTCCAGGGCGGGCTTCAGGTCGATCTCCAGGTGATAGGCCCGCTCCCCGAAGCGCCGCATGTGGGCGGAGGCCGACAGGATCACCGGCCCGCTGAGGCCGAAGTGGGTGAACACCAGCTCCCCAAAGTCCGTGTAGAGCTTTTTGTTGTTCTCAAACACCGTCAGCCCCACATTCCGCAGGCTCAGCCCCTGGAGGGTCTTCCCTATCCCAAAGTCCCGCAGGGGCACCAGGCTTCCCCGGAGGGGAGTCACTGTGTGCCCCGCCTCCGCGGCCATGCGGTGGCCCTCCCCGGTGGAGCCGGTGGCGGGGTAGGACACGCCTCCGGTGGCCAGGATCACCGCCTCCGCCGGATAGCGGCCCCGCTCCCCGGCGGCCCCCAGCGCCCGGCCCTCCTCGATCTCCAGGGCCGCCGCCCGGTCCCGGACGAGGCGGACCCCCAGCCCTTTCAGCCGCCGCTCCAGGGCGGCGCTGACGTCGAAGGCCCGGTCGGACACAGGGAACACCCGGTTCCCCCGTTCCGTCTTCAAGGGGACCCCCAGCGCCTCAAAAAAGGCCATGGCGTCCTGGGCATTGAAGTGAGCGAAAGCGCTGTAAAGGAATTTTCCATTACGCGGAATATTGGCCATCAGCTCCTGCTCCGGGGCGTTGTTGGTCAGGTTGCAGCGGCCCTTCCCCGTGATATTCAGCTTTTTTCCCAGCCGCTCGTTGGGCTCCAGCAACGTGACGGAGGCCCCCCGCTCCGCCGCGGAGACCGCGGCCATCATACCGGCGGCCCCGCCGCCGATCACCAGCACCTGTTTACTCATCGTCCATCTTTCCAAACACGCCGTATTCGTTCCATATGTCCTCCAGCTCCGCGAAGGTGGCGGACACGTCCGCCCCGTAGCGGTTGGACAGGGCCACCAGCAGCGCGTTAATCAGGGACAGGGGCGCCACCATGGAGTCCACACAGGAGATCATCTCGCAGGGCGCCAGCAGCGCCGCCTCGGAGAGCTGGTACACCGGGGAGAGCTCGTTGTCCGTGATGGCGATGATGCTGGCCCCCCGGTCCCGGGCGAACTTCACCGTGTTGATGGTGACCCTGGAGTACCGGGGGAAGCTGATGGCGATCATCACGTCCCCGGGCCCCATGCGGAGCATCTGCTCGAACATCTCCCCCGCCGCGTTGGACTGGATCAGGGTCACGTTCTCCGTCAGCAGGTGCATGTAAAAGTGGAGGTAGCCCGCCACGAAGGAGGAGGACCGGACCCCCAGGATGTAGATGTGCCGCCCGGTCATCAGCTTATCCACCACCTGGTCGAACTCCCCCTGGTCCGCCTGGCCGATCATCTGGCGCAGCTTGTCGATGTCGGACTGGATCACCGCCGGCAGCACGTCCTGGCCGGAGAAGATATCCCCCGCCGCCCGGATGCGCTGGGTGGAGGTCAGGCGGCTGCGGATCATATCCTGGAGCACCCGCTGCATGCTGGGGTAGCCGTCGTACCCCAGCTCGGAGGCGAAGCGCACCACCGTGGACTCGCTGACGCCCACCAGCTTCCCCAGGCGGCTGGCGGTCATAAAGGCGGCCTTGTCGTAGTTCTCCAGGATGTAGGCGGCGATGCGCTTCTGCCCCTTGGAAAAATCGCCCATGCCCGCCTCAAGGCTGTGCAAAATGTTCTTTCCCACCGTGTTCTCTCTCCCCAGGATGGATTTTCGGCCCTCTGTCAGTCCCAGACGCCGCCGTCTATTTCCCGGTCCCGGAAATAGAATTGCCGGTCCCTCTCATCCAGAGGGCGCAGCACCCGGCAGGGCGTTCCCACCGCCAGGCAACCCGCCGGAATGTCCCGGGTGACCACGCTGCCCGCGCCGATCACCGACTCGCCGCCGATGGTGACCCCCGGCGTCACAATCACCCCGGAGCCCAGCCAGCAGCCCCGGCCGATGCGGATGGGGGCGTTGAACTGGTAGCCCCGCTCCCGGAGCTCCGGGCACAGCGGATGGCCCGCCGTGGCCAGCACCACGTTGGGCCCCAGCTTGGCGTAGTCCCCTATGTAAATGTGGGTGTCGTCCACCACCGTCAGGTTGAAGTTGACATAGACGCCCTTCCCCAGGTGGAGGTGCCGCCCGCCCCAGTTGCCGTGAAAGGGGGGCTCAATATAGCTGTCCTCCCCGCACTCGGCCAGCAGCTCCTCCAGCAGCGCCCTCCGGCGCTCTGTCTCCGAGGGACGGGTGTGGTTGAAGTCATACAGGCGCTCCAGGTACTCCGCCTGCTCCCGGAGCAGCTCCGGGTTCGAGGAGACGTAGAGCTCCCCGGTGTGCAGCTTGTCGCGTACAGACATCTTCTTCCCTCACCCTCAGCTTCTGCGGACCGCCAGCCGGTCCGCCAGCTCCAGCAGGAAGCCGGTCTCCCCGGCCCAGGAGGTCCGGCTCAGGACGGCCTTGGCCCGCTCCGTGTAGTCCCGGACCTTCTCCCGGCAGGCCTCCACCCCCAGCAGGGTGACATAGGTGGTCTTTTGGTTCGCCGCGTCGGAGCCGATGGGCTTCCCCAGCTCCTGGGCGGTGGAGGTGGCATCCAAAATGTCGTCCTGAATCTGGAAGGCCAGGCCCAGGTTCGTGGCGTACTCCCCGGCGGCGGCCATCCAGTCGTCCCAGGAGGCGTCCACCCCCATGCCGTCCATCGTGGCCGCCACGCCCATCCGGCAGGCCGCCCGGAGCAGGGCCCCGGTCTTCCGGTCGTTGATGGCCGTCAGCTCCTCCAGGGTGTGGGGCTGGCCGTCCCCCAGGGTGTCCAGGTACTGGCCGCCGCACATGCCGCCCTCTCCGGCGGCCTCCGCCAGGATCTCCGCCGCCAGCGCCCGGGCCGGGCCAATGCGGAACGAGGACTTTCCCCCGGCGGACAGCACCGTCCGGAAGGCCGCCGCCTGGAGGGCGTCCCCAGCCAGGGTGGCCACGCACTCGCCGTAGACCTTGTGGTTGGTGGGCCGCCCCCGGCGGAGGTCGTCGTTGTCCATACAGGGCAGGTCGTCGTGGATCAGGGAGTAGGTGTGGAGCATCTCCACGCCGCAGCCGAAGTCCAGGGCCTCCTCCATGGTTCCCCCCGCCGCCTGGCAGAATTTCATCGTCAAAATGGGCCGGATCCGCTTGCCCCCGGCCAGGAGGCTGTAGCGCATGGCCTCCTCCAGCCCGTCTCCGGGGAAGAAGGCGCCCAGGCGCGCCTCCACCAGGCTCCGGGCCCTCTCCAGTTCCTGTTCAAAGCCCATCTCTCAGCCCTCCTCCGTCTCGAAGGGCAGCTCCACCGGCGCGCCGCCGGGGCCCTTCATCAGCTTGACCACCTGCTGCTCCGCCTGGTCCAGCTGCTTCGTGCAGGCGGAAATGAGCTTGGTCCCCTCCTCAAAGAGGGCCAGGGAGTCCGCCAGCTGGACGTCCCCCTGCTCCAGGGCGGAGACGATCTCCTCCAGCCGGGCGATCTGCTGCTCGAATGTCATTTTTTTCGCGGCCATGCTTCTCTCTCCTTTTCATAGGGCTCCTCCACCACGCAGGTGAAGCCCCCTTCTCCCAGGGTCACGGCAACCCGTTCTCCCGCCGCCGTGTCCCTCCAAGTCCGTAAGATGGCCCCCGAGGGCCCTTGGGCCATGGCGTAGCCCCGGCCCAACACCTTCAAGGGGCTCATGGCGTCCAGCGCCGCCCCCAGTACGGAGACCTGCTGCCGCTTCCCGGCCACCAGCCCCCCGGACAGGTCCCCCAGCCGCTGCTGGACGTGGAGGAGCTCCATGCGCTTGTCCTGGACGTAGGCCAGCCGGTCCCGGAGGACCCGCCGCTCCCCCAGGGCGGCCAGGCGCTGCCGGAGGGCCCCCAGACGGGCGGCCTCCGCCTGCTCCATCCGGCCCGCCGCGCCGCCCAGCCAGCGGAGCAGGGCCTCCCGGTCCGGCACGGCGATCTCCGCCGCGTTGGAGGGCGTGGAGGCCCGGGCGTCCGCCACGAAGTCGGCGATGGTGACGTCGGGCTCGTGGCCCACGGCGGAGATGACGGGGAGCTCCGAGTCGTAGATGGCCCGGGCCACCCGCTCGTCGTTGAAGGCCCACAGGTCCTCCATGGACCCGCCGCCCCGGCCGGTGATAATCAGGTCCCCCACCTGCCAGCGGTTGGCGTAGCGGATGGCCCCCGCGATCTCCGGCGGGGCCTCCGCCCCCTGGACCCGGACGGGCAGGAGCACCACCTTGGCCAGGGGATAGCGGCGGTTCAGGATGCGGATCATGTCGTGGACCGCCGCCCCGGCGGAGGAGGTCACCACGGCGATCCGCTCCGGGTAGGGCGGCAGGGGCTTTTTATGGGCCGGGTCGAAGAGGCCCTCGGCGTAGAGCTTGGCCTTCAGCTGCTCGAAGGCCACCGCCAGGTCCCCCGCCCCCTCCGGGGTGAGGGTATTGCAGTAGAGCTGATAGGCCCCGTCCCTGGGGAAGACGGTGATCCGCCCCTGGGCCAGCACCTTCATGCCGTTCTCCGGCCGGAAGCGCAGCCGGGAGGCCTGTCCCCGGAACATGACGCAGCGCAGGGCCCCCTCCGGGTCCTTCAAGGTGAAGTAGTGGTGGCCGGAGGGGTACATCTTATAGTTGGAGAGCTCCCCCCGGACACAGACGTTCTGGAGCATGGGCTCCCCGTCCAGCAGGAGCTTCACCAGCTGGTTCACCTCGGCCACGCCGAAAATGTGCTGTTCCATGGCTCACCTCTCGTCGGTGCGCCCGGCCAGGTAGTCCAGGCTGACGCCGAAGTGGTCGGCCAGGGCGCAGAGGTTTTCAAAGCCGGGCTTCTGTTCCCCGGCTTCAAACCGTTGATACTGGCGGGGTGTAATGCCAATCGCTTCGGCTACTTTCACCTGGGATTCTTTGAATTCCTTCCGGAGCTCCTTGATTCTCTCATGAATTTCCATAACTTCACCCTTGACAGCGTCTATTTAGACGTTGTATAATAAGACGTGGACTAATTAGTCGTAAAAAGAAAGGTGGTTCCTATGTCCGATTTTATGCTCTGGCTCTACGCCAACTACATCCGCCCTCAGATCAGCGCGGTGGAAAAAGACCACTACGAATTTGACTTCCATCTCCTCCGGCGCGCGCTGCCCCCTGCCTCCCAGGTCCACCTGGAGCGGGTGCTGACCTTCACGGCGGTCCAGGCATTCCTCCTGGGCTTCCGCACCAGCGAGGGCCTGCCCCCCAGGACGCCCCGGCAAGAACCCGGCCCTCCGGCCCCCTTGCAGCAGGAGGCGGATTGATCCCGCTCCACGGGAAAAAGCAGAGCCGGACATGGATTGGCCCCATGCCCGCTCTGCTGCTGTTTACTCGGCCAGCTCCTGCCGGGAGAAGCTGCCCAGAATGCCGTTGATAAATTTCACCGTCTCCGGCGTCTCGTACCGTTTTGCGATTTCCACCGCCTCATTGATGGCGGCCGCGTTGGGGATGTCCGGCATGTACAGCACCTCGTACATGGCCACCCGCATGACGGCGGAGGCCACCAGCGGGATGCGGGAGAACTGCCAGCCCTTGGCGTACTTGGCGATGTACCCGTCCAGCTCCGCGCCGTGCTCCGCGACTCCGGAGACCAGGCGGCGGATGTAGGCCGCCTGCTTGGCGTTGGGGGCCTCCCGGTACAGGTCGTCCTCCCCGGCCAGGGCGGCGAAGGCGTCCGCCGTCAGCCGCTGGTCCAGCAGCTCCCCGGCCGTCTTGTCCGTAAAGCTCAATTCATAGGAGAGATGCACGGCAATCTCCCGGGCGGTGTTCCGTACCATAGCGTTCCGTCCTTTATCTGATGTCCGGCGGTCAGCTCAGGGTCACGCCGCCCACGTGGATGTTCACCGCCTCCACGGCGCAGCCGGTCATGGCCTCCACGGCGCCGGACACGGCCTTCTGGGCGCAACCCGCCACCTCGGGGATGGGGTGGCCGTACTGCACGGTCAGATACAGGTCCAGCACCAGGGCCGCCCCGGTCATGTCGATCTTCACGCCCCGGACGCCCTTCTGGGCGTTTTTCCGGTTGTTCACCAGGTCGCTGACGCTGTTGCCCAGGTTGGTCATCATGCCGGAGACGCCCTCCACCTCCCGGACCGCGCCCACGGCGATGGCGGCGATTACCTCCTCGGAGATATTGATGCTTCCATTTTCCTCGGGCAGAGTCATATATTCCTTGCTGTCGGCCATAGCGTACCTCATTCCTTCCTTCGTGAAACGGATATCCCGGCGGGGTTTCCGCTGAGATCACACCCTAAGAGTATACCATACTCCCCGGGAAATTACAACCACTAATTTGCCGCCATGATCTTGATCCCCCCGGCGGGGAGGCCGGTCTCCGTCATGGTGATATCCGTGATTTTTGCCACATCCTCCGCCGTCAATTCCCCGCTCTTGGTGGACACCACCACGCTGACGCTGCCGTCCCCCATGAAGGCCACGCAGTCCGTGTAGCCCTTGGCGGTGACCAGGTTCTCAATCTGGGCCTCTTTCAAGGTGTAGGACGCCAGGACCTGGATGCCCTGGGAGGCCTCGTTGGCCACGGCCTGGTCCGCGTTCTCCTGCTCCGCCGCCTCCTGGAGCAGGGAGAGGGCGTTGTCCCGGGCCTGCTGCCGGGTCAGCCGGGCGGAGGCGAAGTAGTCCGAGCCGGTGTAGACGGCCTCCTCGTCCTCTGGGGCGCCGGCGTCCTGGGCGGCGGAGGGGTCCGCCGGGTCCTTGGCCTCCTGCTTGCCGGAGGGCTGCCCGCCGGGCTGCTGCTCCGTCCCCTGCTTGGAGACCAGCGTGGCCTCTCCCAGCAGCTTCCCCGAGGCGTCCTCCACCTCCTGTCCGGTGTACATCCAGTTCAGCGCCACCGCCGAACAGACCAGCACCGCCATCACCGCCACCACGGCGTTCCGTTTCCATCTTGCGCTCATGGGTCCCTTCCTCCTCCAAATTATGATTGCCACTTTGCCACCGCCACCCGGTCTGTGGGCAGGCCGGTGAGGGCGGCCACCGCCTCCGTCACCGCCAGGCGCACCTCCGCGCTCCCGCCGCCCTGGCAGACCACCAGGGCGCCCCGGTAGGTGGGATAGGTCCTCCGGACCACCACCGTCCCGTCCCCGCCGGAGCCGTCGATCAATACCGTCTCGGATTTGCGGGAGTAGTCCTCCGGGGCGGCGGTGTCCCCGCTGTAGCTCAGCTGCGTGTCCTGGGCCAGCTGCCGCTCCCCGTCGGAGTCCACCGTCAGCATCACGTCCACCTGTCCCACGCCGCTCATGGCCCCGAGGATCTCCTCCAGCTCCTTCTGCACCGTCTGCACGTCCCAGCCGCTCTCGCCGCCGGGGGGCTCCCGGCTCTCCTGGCGGCGGGAGGTCCCGCCGCCCAGGGCCGGCCACAGCAGCAGCCCCGCCCCCACCAGCGCCACCAGCGCCGCGTATTTGTACCTGTCCCATAGCGTCTGCGCTCCTTTAGTTTTTTCCTTCATGCCAAACCTGCCTCTCCGCCGGAATTCCCAGCTCCCCCGCGATCCAGTCCGCCAGGTCCTGGGAATAGGGGCCCTCCAGCTCCGCCGAGACCGGGAGGGGCGTTCCCTCCTCCCCCGGCTCCGTCTCCACCCGGACCGACACCTCCAGACCCAGCGCGTCCGCTTTGTCCGATATATATGCCGCGGTCCGCCCGGCTATGATTGCCGCCAGCTCTTCTTTTCCGGCGGCCTCCAGCTCCGCCTGCCGGGCCTCGATGGCGCCGCCGTAGGCGGAGAGGTCCAGCTCCAGCCCCTCCAGGTCCGCCCGCAGCACCGGCTGGAGCAGCGCCGCCAGCAGCAGCAGCCCCCCGGTGAAGCCGGTGATCTTTTTCAGGGTCCCCTCCGGGACCAGGGTCTGGACCACCGTCAGAATCAGCGTCACCGACACGATGGAGGTGAGCCAGCTCCGCACCGCCCCGATCATGGCGTCACCGCCGCCACGGAGCTGAGCACCGACACCAGCAGCAGCAGGGCGCAGCTCCCCGTCATGCCCAGCACCAGGCCGAAGGCCCCGCCCAGCCCGTCGATGAGCTTGCACAGCCCTGGGGCCCCCACCGCCGCCGCCAGGAAGGCGGACAGCTTGTACAGCAGGTACTGGACCCCCAGCTGCAAAAAGGGGTAGGCGCAGGCCGCCAGAATCGCCAGCATGCCGAAGACGCCGATGGTGTTCTTCAGCATCCCCGCCCCGGCCAGCACGGTCTCCGCGGCCTCGGCGATGATGCCCCCCACCACCGGCACCGCGCCGGAGATGGCGGCCTTGGCCACCTTCACCGAGGCCCCGTCCGCCGCCCCGGCCACCACCCGCACGGCGGAGAGGTACACCGTGAACAGCAGCAGGGAGGTGGTCAGCGTCCAGGTGATGATCTTCTTCAGCCCCTCGGCGATGGCCCCCAGCCGGTTGTCCGGGAGGCAGCTTCCGGCGGCCAGGGCCCCGATGTAGAGGTACACCAGGGGAATCAGCAGCCCGTTGATGAGGTTCATCAGCAGGTCCGCCAGGAAGACCGTGGTCACCTGCTGAAAGGTGGCGGTGGTCACCGCGCCGGAGGCCGCCGTGGCCGCCGCCAGGGTGGGCAGCAGGGCCCTGGAAAACAGGCTCAGCTCCCCGATGGTCTCCGCCCCCAGGCCGATCAGGTCCTCCAGGCTCCCCGCCGTCAGCAGCGTCACCGCCAGGGCCCCGGCCATGGGCAGGAAGGCGCTCCCCTCCCCGGTCCCCTGGGAGAAGCCGTCCACCGCGCCGCAGGCCACGGCCACCAGCAGAATCGACGCCGCCCCCCGGAGGCGCTGCCGGAGCACGGACCGCACCTCTCCCGACAGCCGCTCCAGAATCCCCGCCACCCCCTGGGTGAAGCCCCCGGGGCCGGAGGGGATGTCCTCCAGCAGCGCCTCCGCCCTGCCGGGCAGGGCCTCCGTCAGGTCCCGGGGCAGCTCCGCCGCCCGGGCCTCCACCGTCAGGGCCAGGAGGGCCGCCAGGATCAAAATCCATCGTCTCATCGCATCAGCTCCAACAACAGGGACAGCACCGCCTGGAGCAGCGGCAGGGCCGCCAGCAGGGCGCAGACCGCCCCCGCCGTCTCCACCACCGAGGACAGGGCCGTCTCCCCGGCGTCCCGGCAGAGGCTGCCCCCCAGCTTCACCACCAGGGCGATGCCCACCGTCTTGTACAGGGGAACGAACAGCTCCCTGGACAGGCCGCTCTCCCCCACCAGGCGGCCCAGGAAGTCCATCAGGCTCTTCAGGCTCCCCGCCAGGGACAGCAGCACCGCCGCCGTGGCCCCCAGGGTCAGCAGCAGGGCGAACTCCGGGCTCCCCCGCCGCACCACCAGGGCCAGCAGCGCCGCGGCGACGCACAGCACCGCCGCCTGAACCGCCTGCTCCACGGCTAAAAGTGAAAGAGGGTCTTGATGAGGTTGAAGAGATCGCTGATCTCCTGCACCATCATCATCAGCACCACCACCAGCCCGGCCAGGGTGGTCATCATGGCCTGCTCCTCCCGGCCGGAGCGGACCAACAGCTGGTTCAGCACCGCCACCAGGATGCCGATGGCGGCGATCTTGAAAATCAAATCCACATCCATGCGCCTGTTCCCCTATACCAGTAAAATCACCAGCAGCGCCGCCGTGGAAAACCACAGCGCCGCGGCCCGCTTCTCCTCCTCGGCCCGCCGCCGCTCCGTCTCCTCCCCGCTCTTGGCCAGGGCCCAGGCGGCCTGGGAGACGGCGCTTCGCACCTGCTCCTCGTCCCCCTGGAGCTCCCCGCCCAGGGCGGAGACGGCGGCGCGGTCCCGCTCCGCCAGGGGCAGGGCCCCGGCCTCCCGCCGCCAGACCTCCGGCAGGTCCTCCCCCGCCCCGGCGGCCCGGGAGACGGCGGTGAAGAAGCCCGCCGCCTCCGCTCCGCAGTCCCCGGCCAGGGCCAGGAGCAGGGCGGGCAGCGGCGTCCGGGTCAGCCGGACCTCCTCCCCCATCCGGCGGAGGGCCCGCTGCATGTCCCACAGGGCCTCCCGCCGCCTCCGGCGCTCCGCCCGCTGGGTGTACCAGGCCAGGACGCCGCCGGAGGCGATCAGGGCGCTCCCCAGCAGCTTCAGCATGGCAGCTCCTCCAGGGCATAGGCCCGTCCCTCCTCCGTCCGGAGAATCCGCACCGCCAGGCGGAACACCTGGTGCTCCAGGAGCTGCCGGTAGAGGGGCTTTTGCAGCAGCTCCGGCACGCCCCCGGCGTGAATGGTGGCCAGCAGCCCCACGCCGCAGCCCGCCGCCAGGCTCATGGCCCGCAGGTCCTCCTGGACGGTGATCTCGTCCACGGCGATGATCTGGGGGTTCATGGCCCGGAGGACCAGGGGGATGCCCAGGGCCTTGGGACAGGCGTCCAGCACGTCCGTATGGGGGCCCACGTCCATTTGGGGCGCCCCCCGGCGCATCACCGCCACCTCCCCCCGCTCGTCGATGAGGGCCACCCGCCGGGGCGGGCGGTCCTCCCCGCCCTCGGAGATGCAGCGGACCAGGTCCCGCAGCAGGGTGGTCTTGCCACCCCCCGGGGGGGAGAGGATCAGCGTGTTTATAAAGTCCCCCTGGGGAAAGAGCCTGGGGACCACGTCCCGGGCGACGCCCTTCCGCTCCCGGCCGATGCGGATCACCGCGGAGGAGAGATTTTTTAGGTTGGTGTTGGCCCCCTCCTTCATCACCGCCGTGCCGCAGAGCCCCACCCGGAAGCCCCCCCGGACGGGCAGGAAGCCCTCCCGGATGGTCTCCGCCGCGGCGTAGCGGGAGAACTCCGTGGCCAGGTCGCACAGGGTCTCCAGCTCCTCCGGCTCCACCTCCGCCCCCAGGGGCCGCTCCCCGCCGGGGAGCAGCACGGTCAGGGGACGCCCCGCCCGGAGGCGGAGCTCCTCCGCCGCGGCCTTCTCCTCCTCGGGGAGGGCCAGGGCCGCGCTCCGGAGGCGGCTGGGCAGGATGGCGGCGGCCTGCTCGTAGCGGGCCGCGAGTTCGTTTTTCTGCAAGGGAGATTCCCCCTTTCTTTGGTTACTCCACTCTATGAGGGCCCGTCCCACTCTATGCGGGTTTGTCCAAAAAAATTTGATGGAAAGTCCGCTTGACATTTTAAGTGGGGCGTGGTATGGTAGTAATGGAAAGCGAGCTTTCTATCGGAGAGGAGGCGCTGCCCATGAAAAACCGGCTGGAGGAGCTGCGAAAGGCCCGGGGCCTGCGGCAGGAGGAGCTGGCAGAGGCCCTGGAGGTCTCCCGGCAGACCATCGGGTCCCTGGAGAACGGGCGCTATAACCCGTCCATCCTGCTGGCCTTCAAGCTGTCCCGGTACTTCGGGGTGCCCATTGAGGAGATTTTTATCTATGAGGAGGAGCCGTCATGAGGGGAAAGAAG
>CAMXNV010000023.1 GCA_947245315.1 uncultured Oscillibacter sp.
TGTTCCAGTCCTACGCCCTGTGGCCCCACATGACGGTGTACAACAACATCTCCTTCGGCCTGAAAATCCAGAAGATGAGCCACGAGGAGATTGACCGCCGGGTCATGGACTCCCTGCGGATGATGCGCATCGACATGTACAAGGACCGCTATCCCACCGAGCTCTCCGGCGGCCAGCAGCAGCGCGTGGCCATCGCCCGGGCCGTGGCCTCCAGCCCCAAGCTGCTCCTCCTCGACGAGCCCCTGTCCAACCTGGACGCCAAGCTCCGTATCGACATGCGTTCCGAGCTCCAGCGCCTCCACAAGGAGTTGGGCACCACCATCATTTACGTCACCCACGACCAGGTGGAGGCCCTGACCATGTCCACCAAGATCGCCCTCTTCAAGGCCGGCGAGCTGAACCAGGTGGCCACTCCCATGGAGCTCTACAACAACCCCATCGACCTGGAGGCCGCCGACTTCATCGGCAACCCCCGGATCAACCTGGTCCCCGGCAAGGCCGAGATGAAGAACGGCCAGCTGGTGGTCAAGAGCGAGCTGGGCGACCACACCTTCCCCGCCGAGCACCTGACCGACGAGGAGAAGCCCGCCAGCGGCGAGTTCGACTGTGTCCTGGCCGCCCGTCCCGAGCAGATTCTCATCTCCCGGGAGCCCGTGGAGGGCGCTCTCCCCGTCACCGTGTACGCCAGCCAGCCCGCCGGTTCCGAGACCATCGTCACCCTGAAGGCCGGTCAGGACGAGTTCCTGTCCAAGGAGCTGGGCCAGGCCCA
Organism: uncultured Oscillibacter sp.; assembly: GCA_947245315.1. Lineage (GTDB taxonomy): Bacteria > Bacillota > Clostridia > Oscillospirales > Oscillospiraceae > Oscillibacter. The sequence goes on from CAMXNV010000023.1 coordinate 770, forward strand.
CTATGACATTGACCAAAAGGTCTGGGCGATTATTGACCAGGACAAGATCAATGTCTATAATAAAGCGACCACCCGCCTCATCAAGCGCGCGGTCTGATCGCCGCCCCTTCCTCCCCGATAGACAAAGAGGCGCGATCCCCGGCGGCGGGCCCGCCGCCGGGGCATGGGCAAATCCCTTTGTCCCGTCTCCTTGGCTATACATATTCCCGCGTCAAACATTCCCCCAAAACGAAAGGAGAAGATCTGATGAAGAAGAAACTCTTTGCACTGCTGATGGCTCTGGTTATGGTCCTCAGCCTGGCCGCCTGCGGCGGAGACAAGGGCGGAGACACCGCCCAGCAGCCCGCCGACTCCGGCTCCTCCAGCGATACTCAGCAGCCCGCCGAGGGCGACTCCGGCTCCGATGCCGTCTCCACCCTGCCGGTAGGCTATGACATCGAAACCGACACGAACAACTATGGACCCTACTATGACGAATGGAGCGATATGTCCGACGAGGAGCTCTATGAAATGGCTCAGCAGGAAGTGGCCAACGGAGCCAAGGAAATCACGGTCTACGCCACCTCCTCCAAGATGCTGAAAGCCGAGGAGCCCTTCGAAGAGATGTATCCCGGCCTGGACCTGGTGGTGGCCGACCTGGACTCCGACGAGGTTCTGAGCAAGGCCCAGATCGAAAATGAGACCAATAATATCACGGCGGATGTCCTGCAAACCAAGGATGTCAACGGAGAAGTCTTCCACGAGTACTATGCCAACGGAGTCATTGAGCCCTTCTATCCCAAAGACATCTGCACCCACATTGCCGAGGAGAACCTGAAGTACAGCTATCCCCTGTATTCCTCTCAGGCCTTCTGGTACTACAACACCGAGGCGTTCCCCGATGGCCAGCCCATCCACAGCTGGTGGGAGATCATCGAAAAGGATGACGCCGGAAACCAGAAATATGCCCTGTACACCAAGGAAATCGGTCAGGAGACCGCCTACCTGTCCCTGTTCGCCAGCTTCATCATCAATGCGGATGAAATGGCCCAGTCCTACAAGGACATCTATGGCACGGACCTGGAGTACACCTATGACGCCTCCAGCTTCGCCTTCGAGGTTCCCGAGAACAACGCGGGCGTGGAGTACCTGTGGCGCTTCACCCAGGCCAAGATGACCTTCATCGGCGACGGCGACGAGCTGGTCCTGGCCGTGCACAACTCCACCGCCGATCAGCCCGCCCTGGCCCTGGCCTCCGCCGGCAAGATCGAGAACCGGGAGGAGTCCGGCTATAATATCGACTGGTGCATCAACCTCAGCCCCTACACCGCCCTGCTGAACACCGAGTCCATGTTCGTGGTCCAGGGCTGCGACAACCCCGCGGGCGCCCGTCTGTTCATCCGCTACATCACCGGCGGCGCGGACTGCCAGAGCGGCGGCCTGAAGCCCTTCACCAAGGTGGGCAACTGGCCCCTGCGCGACGACTTCGTGGATGAGAAGAACCCCGCCAAGCTGCCCGAGCTGGGCGCCCGGGCCAACGACCTGGTCGCCATCTACAACATCTATCCCGACGTGCAGGATATGTGGATGTACTGGCTGAACCAGTAATCCTTCCCCCTCCAATCGCCGCGTTTCACAGCTAAGCTGAGCGGGCGGCCATCCGGCCGCCCGCCCGTTTTCTAAGAAACGGTGTTCACAGCCGAGAATCAAATCAAACCGGCTTCCCGCCTGTGAATGCCGCTTCTTGTATTTTTAAGGAGGAATCCCATGGCAAATCCCATCCGGCAAAAAGAGATCGACGAGCGGGTCGGCAAATTCGCCGACAAGTTCTGGGGCGCGTTCCAGATGACGGAGAACGGCAGGGTCAAAAGTACCATCCTGCTCTATTCCTTCTGCCTCTGCTGGGTGCTTCTGGCCCTTTACGGCGGCTGCTTCGCCCTGCTCAATCCCTGGCTGGACGCCTGGCTCCAGGGCGCGGGCGCGCCCACCCTGCTGATCAGCCTGGCGGAGGCCCTGGTCCCCGCCGCCGTGGGGACGGCCGTGGCCTCCCTGGCCTGGCTGCTCCCCGGGGACAAGCGCCTGCTCCCCGCCGGCTACATCTGGCTGACCCTGCTGATTCTGGCCTGCCTCATCGCGCTGGTCATCATGATGGGTTGGAAAGACATGGGGCTGATCCTCCAGTTCTTCGGCATGTTCACCCTGGCGCCCCTGGTGCTGGGCCTGGGCTCATCCCTGTTGGTCTATTATCGAATTTGGAAAAAAAGGCCCCCTGCCGGTGACCCGGCAAGGCCTTGGAAAAGGCAGTGAGCATTTATGATTAACACCGTACTATTCGACATGGGCGGAACTCTGGAGGATATCTGCATCGACGAGGCCAGCAAGCAAGCTTCCGCCGAGGGCGTCCTCCGCATCCTGGCCGCCCACGGCCATCCCCTGTCCCTGGATATTCCCGCCGCCATCCAGGCCTTTGCCGAGGGGTGGGACCGTTACGCCGCCTACCGGGGCCCCACCAACCGGGAGCTGAAGCCCGAGGAGATCTGGGGCAATTACATCCTGCCGGAGCTGGGCTTTGACGCCGTGAAGCCCTTTGCCGAGGAGCTGGCCCACATGTGGGAGGTCACCCACTACCACCGCCAACTCCGCCCCCACGTGAAGGAGATGCTGGAGGGCTTGAAGGGCCTGGGCATGAAGCTGGGCGTCATCAGCAACACCGCCGCCCTCTACCAGGTCTTCCGGACGCTGGAGGAGTACGGCATCCGGGATTACTTCCAGGACGTGACCCTCTCCTCCGTCACCGGCTACCGGAAGCCGGACCCCAACATTTTCCTGGTCTCCCTGAATCAAGTTCGCTCCAAACCGGAAAACTGTGCCTATGTAGGCGACACCTATTCCCGGGACGTCATCGGCCCCCAGAACCTGGGCTTCGGGGCCACCTTCCACATCCACTCCTTCCTGACCCAGTCCCGGGACGGCGACGTGCCCAAGGACGTCCGGGCCACCTACACCATTCAGGACATCTACGAGGTCTACACCATCCTGAAGGATCACGCGAACTGAAAGGCGGCAAGCTTATGTTCTACACCTTCAATCACTTCAATTTCAACGTCACCGACCTGGACCGCTCCCTGGCCTTCTACAAGGAGGCCCTGGGTCTGGAGCCGGTCCGCCGGAAGGAGGCGGACGACGGCAGCTTCGTCATCGTCTTCCTGGGGGACCGCCGGACCACCTTCCGCCTGGAGCTCACCTGGCTCCGGGACCATCCCCAGAAGTACGACATGGGCGAGTGCGAGTTCCACCTGGCCATGAAGGCCGAGGACTACGAGGCGGCCCACGCCAAGCACCAGGAGATGGGCTGCGTCTGCTTCGAGAATCCCGCCATGGGCATCTATTTCATCAGCGATCCGGACGGGTACTGGATTGAGATTATCCCCTGACGAACAGGCCGCCGGTCCGAAGGGACCGGCGGCCATTTTTTCTTCTACAGCTCCCAACCCCGGGCTTAACCCGGCCCATCCGCTTTACAAAGCCCCGCCTACGTTATATACTAAAGGCGTTACATACAGACAGAAAAGGAGAGAACATCCAAGATGTGCAAAGAGAGACCTTTTCCCGGGTTGATGATGGAACACCGCCTGATGTCGGACCTGGAGAGCGCCCTGCCGGACGGCATTGTCAAAACCCGCGTGATCTACCTCCTCCGGTGGTATCACAAAAAGGCGGCCCACTATAAATTCGTCACCTACATCGCCACCGGCCTGTCCGTCACCCTGCCCGCCTTCCTCTCCCTGCTCAATACGAACGTGGGCAAGGAGCTCCTGGGCTCCGCGTGCGCGGGCCGTCTCCTGGTCATCCTGCCGCTCCTGAGCTCCGTTGGAGCCGGGTTCTACGCCTTCATCCAAAGCCGGACCAACTGGATTCGCTACCGGCTGGCCGCCGAGCGGATCAAGCGGGAGACCGTCCTCTATATCAATACCTACAGCAAAGGCTACAGCCAGTCCGCCGAGCAGGAGTTCCTGCAAAGGATCGAGGACATCTGTGCCAACGAGGTCCTGGAGTGGGAGAACCTCCGGGGGGAGGCGCAGCAGACTCCGCAGCAGGCCCCGCCCCAGCTCCCGGAGGCTCCTACATCCGTCCAAGAAGACGAGTGAGCCGCCGCTCCTCCGCCTGGGGGAATACCATGTCCAGGCCCATGGTGCGCACGTGGTCCAGGTAATCCAGGGCGGCGTCGTTGCTCACCATGCGCTTGCCCGCCCGGTCCCGCCGGGAGGTGAGGGCACAGTAGAGCAGGGCATACTCGTTCTCCAGGGAGGTGTCGAAAATCCCCTGGTCGTCCGTGTTGATGGACACCCGCAGCTGGGTCTGCCGGTCCGTGCACTCCGGCAGGTCCAGCCCCCGGCTGTTGAAGCAGAAAATGGGGTGCTTCTCATACCTCCGGAAGGAGCCGATCAAATAATTGGACGAGGGGTTGCACTCCACGCAGATATCCCGGTCCATCAGCCGTTCCCGCATGGCGGCCTGCACGGCGGCCAGCAGCACGGTATACTCCCGGTCCGCCGTGAAGGCCTCCACCCGCTGCCCCTCCCAGCGGACGCGGCCGCTGAACTGATAGGCGTGGACCATCTCCCGGACCTCCCGGTCCTTCCGGCAGTCCTCCAGCTCCCCCTGGGCGTTGTTCTTCCGGAAGGCTCCGTAGCGGTGCGCGTCCAGCCGGGGCCAAAGGAGCCCCAGGGCCTGGTCCGGGTCCAGCACCGGGTCCCGGTAGAGCTCCGGGTCATCCCCCCGCAGCTTCCAGCCCCGCCAATAGGCCTCCAGGGTCCCGCCGGGAACGTCCTGCCCATAGATCCGGCGCAGCAGGCTCTCCGCCTGCTGGGTCAGCCGGGTCCGGAGGGCGGAGGGCATCTCCACGCCCCACTCCAAGCTCCGAAACAGCAGCCAGACCAAATTGTCCAGCAAATCCTGAGCCGGCAGAACCGTCTGCCGGTTCTTCAATTTGTAATACCCCTCGGGCTCCACGCCCAGGGACAGGCCGTGGCCCAGCCGGGCGCCGTCCTCCAGGTTGAGGAAGCGCACCGCCTCGTCCACCGCCCGCAGTCCGTCCGCCAGGTCCAGGAAGTCCTCCCCCGCGTGATAGGTGGCCCCCAGCCGGGGCCAGCGGCGGGGCAGGTCCCCCGGCGTCGAGAACCAGGGCACAAAGCCCCGCAGGAAGCGGAAGGCGGTGGCGAAGACCTCCGGCCTACAGCCCACCTCGTGGGAGGCTGCGTCGATGCCCCGGATCAGGCCGCAGAGCTGGGGGCTCCGCTCCAAGGCCCGGGCGATCATCCGGGCCTGGCGCTGCACCATCAGCCGCAGGTCGTGGTGCCGGGCGGGGATGGTCAGCCCGGAGACCTCCCGGTCCACCATGGGCAGGGGGGCCTTGGCAAAGTGGAGGACGTAGAAGAGACGCCGGTCCTCCTCCGGACCCGTTCCCCCGCCCCTCTCCGGGTCTATGGGCCGGATCAGGCGCTGGGGCAGGCACACGTTCCGGCGCAGCTCCTCCCGGCGCCGCCCCGGCATCACCCGGAGCTCCAGGGAGCGGCACACGCCCTCCCCCGCCGCCGCCAGGGTGGCGGAGATGGCCAGCCGGTTGGCCTCCGCCCAATAGGCGGGGTCATCCCCCCAGATCAGGCTCTTCCGGTCCTGATACATGGAGAAATTCCGGAAGCCGTACCGCCCATTGTTTTGGATCAGCTCATTGCGCAGGGCGTTTTTCAGCAGCAAATACAGGTGGAACCCGTTGGCCTCCCGCCGGGAGAAGTCCCCCTGGTAGCAGAGGCGGAAGCAGTCGTACAGGAATCTCCGCTCCCCCGTGAGGAAGCGGGTGGGACACTCGGGGTCCAGGAAGCCCTCTCCGGAGATGGCGTAGTCCAGGCAGGCGGGCCGTCCCCCCGCACGGGGAAGCCGGGCCCCGTAGAGGAAGCGCACGCTCTCCACCCGCTCCCGGATCAGCCTCCGCTTCTCCCGGCCCGGGAAGGGCAGGAAAATCTCCTCCTCGCCCCTGGTCCGCAGGAAGAGGGTGGCCCGGAGCCAGGCGGCCAAGTGAATCCGGTCCTCCCAGGGCATTTGGTTGTCCTGCTCCCCCCAGGCGGCGGCGCTGTGGACATTGTCCTGGAACAAGGGGTCGGCGAAATAGCGGCGGGCCTTCCCCGGGCGGTTCATCAGGTAGCCCCAGGTGAGGGCGAAGCTCTGGGTGGAGCCGTTGAGGTGGTAGTGGTTTTCCGCCAGCCCCCGGGAGACCATGTTCCGCAGCTCGGAGCTGTCCGTGCGCACGGCGGCGGGCCAGCTGAAATCCCGGCTGAAGCAGCCTTCCTCCACGTCCCGCCACGCCAAGGCGGCGCAGGTGAAGAGGTCCTGCCCCAGGGCCAGGGTCAGCTCCCGCCACGCCAGGGCCTCCCCCTGACGGAACAGGGGGTGGCCGTCCGGGAAGCAGAGGAGCTCCTTGCCGCACAGGGCGGGCAGGGTGAAAATCCCGCCCCGGGGCCGGGCTCGCAGGCAGTCCCGCAGATCGTAGTAATACTGGCTCAGCTCGTCCTCCGTGCGCTCCTGGGCCAGGTCCCGGGCGCAGCGCAGGTACAGCCGCCGGGAGGCGGCCTCCGCCCTGCCGCCCTCCTCCAGCCAGCGGAAGGAGGGCGTTTTTTTCAATACGGAGCACAGCAGCTCCGGCGGGCACTGCTGAAACAGCACCTGGGTGTGAATGCTGATGGGGATCATCTCGCCCCTCCTCTCCGGCTCGGTGACCGTTAATCCGTGCTCTCAGGCGGCTTGGGCAGCTTCTCCGGCAGCTCAAGCACCTTCTCCGGCTTCTTGATCCGCTCCGCCACGATCTTCCCAACCGGGGGGTTCTCCGGCAGTTCGTCCACAATCTCAAAGAGGTTTGCCGCGGCGCCTGGGTTCAGCTTTTTAAGTAACCGGAGCAACATCTTAAACTCCTCGTCCGAATACTGCGGCTCTTCCGGCTCCGGCGCGGGCTTTTTCGCCTCCTCAAGTTCCTTGGCGGCCTTCTCCAGCTCCGCAATATATTTGTCTAATGTAGTTTTCAGCCTTCGGTTTGTCATGGCCAATATCTCTTTTTGCGACTCGTGTTTTTTCGCCTTCTTGGTCCGGAACTCTATATAGGCATCCAAACGCTCTTTTTGGGAAATGAAGTTGAACAGGGTCTTGTGTATGATAAACCGGTCCAGCGTATCCATTTCCTGGTCCCTCAATAGCTGCTCTATGGTCTTGGCATTGCTGTGCGATCTGAGTGCTTCCCTCAAGTCTATCAGCATTTCCGTATACTTTTCTATTTCCCGCTCCAAAAATTCCGGAACCGTGTAGTAAAGCATCAAAAGCCCGTTTTTCGGAACCACTCTGATTTCCTCGTCGGCCGCATCTTCTTTTATCTGATAAATGGCAAATATTTTTTCTTCCTTGTCACCGGCGTAACGTTTGTCCCCCGTAATATCCGCAATTGTCCTCATGACCCCTGTCATCGCAGGTCCGCAGTAGACACCCCCGATCTCATCGAGGGGGTCATAGCCTTCCTGCAAGGCAATCCGCGTATAAAGCGTATGGAACAAATACTGCACATCCCAGTTCAATAGCAGCGCTACGGAGCCAACAACCGCCCTCTGCTGCTGGGGATGCTCAGCCAGTACTCTGCGCTCCCCCTTCTGTCCGCTCTCCAGCAGGTTCAGGTTTGCCAGACAGGGGTAGAACACATTATAGCGCACTACAATATCCTTGCCGGGACGAATGGTATTCATCTCCGCCCATTGAAGCTGGCGCATGACATAAGCGTGCTTCCCGGGCACCTCCTTCCGGCAAAATTGCCGGATAAATGTCCCCACTTCCGTTGGAATCTGGATATCCTCTTTCCCTTTCGCGAATACGTCTCCGTAGTTCTCTCCCCATCTTCTCATGGAGAACGTATAGTGCTGATGCAATATCTTGTAATTCCAGCCATACGGATCCAAATTCTTCCTCTTAAACAGCACATCCCCCAGCAAATTCGTCAGCGGCTGGGGCCCGAAATCTCCATCCCGGTTATTCTCCTCCCCCGGCACCGTATAGCGCTCCGTCTGATCCAGCAGCAGCTGGTGGAGGCGGATCGTATAGAGCAGCCGCACCGCGTAGGCAAACTTATACTGCTCCTTGCCCCCCTGAAGCTCCGTGAGGATGCTCAGAGCCTCGTACACGTCCGCGTAGGAGGCATGGATGCAGCCCGCCGGGTTCATCCCGTCCGTCCCGGCGATGCTCTCGTCGTAAATCTCCAGGCCCCGCTTCCGGCAGGCCTCTATGTACTCCTCCCGGTAGTCCGCCAGCTCCTTGGCGGAGGCGCTGCGGCCCCCGCCGGACCCGGCCCGCTCGCTGCTGTAGTAGTCCGGCAGGAACCAGAGGATATGCCGGTTCTTGGAGCTGTCCGGCTCCTGGCGGAGGCTGCGCAGGAAGGCGTGGCCCTCCGCCCGCAGGTTCACCGGGGCCCAGAGCTCCGTCAGGTAGTACTCCAGCCGGGTCAGGTTCTTCCTCCAGATTTCCACGCCCTCCCGGGCCCCCGGCCCGGGGTTTCCCACGTAGGCGTCCACCAGGTCCCAATAGCTGACGGGGACCTTGGGCATGTCGATGAAGTAAGCCAGGCAGTGGCTCAGCTCCCGCATGCTGGCGGGGAGCAGGTTGTGGAGGAACTTGTCCGAGTGCAGCAGGATGATCCCGGTCCGCTGGTAGAGGAAGCGGAGGAGCTGCTCCTGATAGGGCGCGTCCTCCGGGCCCTCCAGCAGCTCCTTCCACCGGCCCTCCTGCTCCTGGAGGTAGCGGAGGTGAATATGGTTGTTGCCCTTTTCGATCTCCTTGTCCACATCCGGCAAATAAATCTGCCTCACCCCGGGGATCACCTTGTCCACATACCGGGCCGCGATGTTGTGGCACTTTTTCACGCTCACCATGCCCCCGTGCTGGATGGAGACCTGATAGCGGGAGATGAAGTCCTGCTCCACCACGCTCTCCAGCTGGTGCATGTTCGCCGCCAGGAGGACCACCGTCTGAGGCAGGATCAGGTAGCGCCGGATGTCGTCGATGATCCGGTAGGCCTGGCTGATATTCAGATCCGCGTCGTCGATTTGCAGCACCAGGCAGGCCTTCTCCTGGGGGCACACGTACTCCAGGAAGGCCTGAATCAGCCCGCAGATGGCCCCCCGCATGTTGGTGCTGTCGCTGAGCTCGGAGATCTGCTCCAGCTCGTCCTCGTCGTCATAGGGCTCCGCCCGCTGCTCCAGGGTCATCAGGTTGTGGAAGCACTCCCGGAACCGCTCCAGCAGACGGCGGTACTTCTCCCTCTCCCGGCCCGGGTTCTGCTGCTCCCGCTCCTTCTCATAGCCCTGCAAGCGGCTGAACATGCGTGAGAGGATCACCTTCACAATGGAGTCCCGCTGCTCCATCATGGTGGGGTCAATCCGGTTGATTACCACATAGCGGTAGTTCTGGGGGTTGGTCTTCCCATGGCGGACGTCCTCCCAGAATTTGGCCGCCCCCTCGTTCCGCGTGCTCTTGATCTCCTTCAGCGCGCTGGAGAAGGAGGTCATGGCGCTGGTCTTCCCGTGCCCTCTCTCGGCGCAGAAGGCGATTACGTTGTTGGGGTAGCCCAGGAGCCGCTGGTTGGCCCGCTCGTTGTCGCTCATCCACCAGTCCTGTTCCCGGTCCCGGGACTCCATCCGGTTCAGGTAGTCCTCGCTGCTGGAGAGAATCTCCACCAGGCAGGAGGCCGCCTGACGGTAGGCGTCATGAAAAAAGGTCTTGCCGTCGTAAATATTCTCCTGTTTTGCCTGGAATTCCTCCCCGCGCTTGACGGTAATTTCAAAATATCCCATATGCCCACTCCTTCCGGTTATTTGACCGCCCGGCCCGATCATCAAGCTTCATCCGGACTTGACCCTATCCCTCGCGGCGGGCGGCGAGCTTCTGCTATTTATTATATGACAAAGTTTCCCAAAAGTCATGCCTTCTTGAAGCTGTTGGAGCTGGTTTCTACAAAAAAAGGCCAAGTGGTCCCCCACTTGGCCTTTTCGTATCTGCCGGACTTGTATGCAAAACCTCCGGACACCCTTCGGCCAAATCCGGGCCGCATATATTTTTCCGCCTGGGTTCTAAATTCCCGCGTACTCCATCAGGCACGTAATCTGCTCGTGGAGCACCTGGTGATAGTCGTCGCTGACCTCCAGGGTGACGTTCCCCGCCTTATCGGTCCTCCGCTCCAGCTGGATGGACAGGGGGATATCCCACTTATCCATATCCTGGTGGACGTAGTCCAAATCCTGTACGAAGCTGCAAAGCTCCTCCGCCAGGTTGGGCTCCGGCTCGGACAGGCCGCTGACAAAGCGCCGGATTTCCTCTCCCAGCTCCCGCTGGCCGCTGCCACAGCGCCGTTTAATCATGGACAGGACGGGGATATACTTCTGATAGCGAATGGGCTTGATGAACAGGGCCTGTTCCCCGGCCTGGAGCATGGTGAAGCAACGGCCCTCCCCCGTGCAGGGGCGCATACTGATTAAGGCCAGGTCCATCCTCTGGAGGATGACCCCTATCGCATAGCTCAGCTCCGGGATGCCCACCCGTATCTCTCTGCCGGCAAAGCTGTCTCGCAGCACGTCGCGCAGGGAGTCGCAGGTCTCCCAGGTGGAGACCGCCCGCTCGCTCAGGGAGATATTGGCGGCGTATTTCTCATAGGCGCTCCGCTCCGCCTCATAGGCAATGGAGGCAATGGCGTCCTCCACCGCCCGGGTCAGCTCCCGGGTCTCGGACTCCGGCAGCGTCACCGTCCGGGACTCCGGCTCCTCCAAGGAGGAGAGGTCCCACATGGGATCGCTGTCCTCCAGGAGCAGGGCCAGATAGTCCTCCAGCAGACCCTCCGGGGCGTCCTCCCAGGCCCACAGCCGTTTCAGCTCCTCGCGGATGCCGCCAGCGCCGCCGCCCACGGCCTCGGAGAAGCCGATATAGTTCCGGGCCACCGCGTCCCAATCCACCTCGCACAGGTTCAGGTTCTTCCCCCAGAACCTCCGGCTCAGCAGACTGCTCAATACCAGGTCGTTGGTCTCCGACACCCAGCGCAGCCCGGTCTCGGAATCCTCCCGCAGCAGGTTCTCGTTCCCCCGGAGGAACTGGAGGTCCAGCGCCTCGAGGTCATGGAGAATTCGCTCATGGAGCTCCAGGAGGCGGGCGGCGGGGATGTCTCCGAAGAGAATGAAGGGGACCGCCAAACGCTGCCCCCCTACGTCGCTCACTTGATTCTCCCGCCAGCGTATGGTGCACACCGCCTTGGCCCGTTCGGGGCTTGGGTAGTACCAGAGAAAACTGGTCTGGCGGATGCCGCTGAGGCTGGTGGTCGTTTCATAGAAGGGGGACGGGCCTGTCTCCCCGGCCTGGGGCGCGGGAAGGTGCAGGGACCAGGAATAGGCCGCGTTGTTGTAGTTGGAGACGGAGACCAGCAGAGCGAACTGCCGGGAGTACTCCCGCAGCTGCTCCACAGGGCAGACCTCCCTGGCCTGCAAGCGGCGCTGGAAGCGCAGGAGGAGCAGCTGGGGCCCCTCCTTCTGGGCGAACACCCTCAGCTCCAGGGCCTCCAGCAGGCGGTTCCGCAGGGGACCCGTCTCCGGCGCGGCCTCTCCGATTCTCTGGAGCACGCTGTGCTCCAGCTCCCGCAAAACGCGGTTCACCGCCCGGCCGTGGATCAAAATTTCGTCTACCAGCACCACGGCGGGGAAGTCCCCCTGCTTCAAGTAATAATCGGCGATCTCCTCCCCCATGTAGATCAGGTTGAAGTCCGTGATGAAGCAGCTCTCCTCCAGATCCGCCAGGGAGTCCAGCTCCTTGGCGCTCAAGCTCCGGGGCCGCTCCTCAGGGGGGAGGCTTCTATGGTATGAAAAAATCTCCAGGAAAATCAAGGACAGCACATGGCAGCGCCGGGTGACGAAGGCGCACAGCACCGCCTTCCCGGACTGCTGCAAGACGGCGCAGCGAGAAAAGACATGCAAAAAAAACTTTGCAACCGGCCAGTAGTTCCGGCCCAGCGCCTTCTTCGCGGCAGCCTCCGGGATATATGGGCATTTCTGCAAAGTTCTCCGTACCATCTGTTTTTCCATCCTTATTCCGAATAAGAAACAGGCGCCAAAATCCGCGCGTCCTCGAGGGGTAAAGGCCGCGCCGTTTCTAGTTTCTTAATCTATTATAGCCAGTCAGGACATATGCGTGTCTTCTGCAAGCCGGAGTGTACGGCTGGGAAAGACAGCTTGTCCTCCAGAAACGGACAAAAGTCCGCGCAAGAGGAACACCTTCCCTACATTAGGTTTTTAGTATACACAATTCGAGAAACTTTTTCAATCTTTTCTTAATATTTCCCGACAAATTCTTTTCTACACTGAGATTATATCCCAATTCTCTTCCAAGCACTATGGCAAAAGCATCTGCCGGTGCCGATTCCGGCGCGCCGCGCCTGGCGAAGAGGGGGGACCTCTCCCTCGGGGGTCCTCCTCATTGGTTCCGCGCCATGGACGCGGCGTGCTCCCGCTCCAGGACGTCCAGCAACTCCGCGGCGCGGCCCGTGGGATAGCGCTCCCGGCAGTCCGCCAGCGTTTGGGCGAACTCCTCCGTGCCGCCGTGCCACGCGGCGTCGGCGGAGGCGATGCTTCGGCAGGTTACCTCCGCCGCCAGGGGCTGGTCCCAGTAGTCCACCCGCTGGTCTCCCATCAGCGTCAGGTAGGCCAGCACCGTGTCCGGGGCCTCCAGGAAGCGGCGGCGGAGCTCCTCTGAGGAGCCCTCCGTCAAGGCGTCGCCCCAGAGGTCGAAGACGATGAGCTGGTCTAGGGGCACGGTGTCCGTGTGGTCGAAGATGTACGCGAAGCGCGGGTCGTTCAGCGTCCTGGCGAGGCCGTAGTCCTCCAGACAGATGCTGACCGCCCGCCAGCCCTCCACCGGCGGCTCCCTCGGGGGCGCGGGGCTGGGCTCCGCGCCCTGCCAGCCGTTCCGCACAAGACCCCCGGCGTGCTCCCGCTCCAGGACATCCAGCAGCGCCGCGATCCGGCCCGTGGGGTAGCGCTCCCGGCAGGCCGCCAGGGCCTCGCCGAACTCAATGCTGTTGTACCACGCCGCGTCGGCGGAGGCGATATGCCCGCAAATCTCCGCCGCCGCCAAGGGCCGGTCCCCGCGGTCCACCCGCTGGTCCCCCAGCAGGGACAGGTAAGCCAGCACGGTGTCCGGGTCCTCCAGGAAGCGCCGCCACAGCTCGTCAAACAGGTCCTCAGAGGCCGCGCCGTCCGAGAACAGGGACACGGCCACCAGCTTCCCCAGGGAGAGGGAGGCCGCGCCGCCGTAGCTGGCCGGGTCGCCAACGGGATACTCCGTAATGCCGAAGTCCTGGGCGCTGATCCCGGCGGCCCGCCACCGCGCCGTCTCCGGGCGCTTCAGAGCCAGCGCAAGGCCCGCATCCGCCGTCTCCGGCGGAGGGGTCTCCCCTTGCGCCGGGGCCTCTGCCTCCGGCGGAGGGGCCTCCCCCTCTCCGGGGTCTTTCGCCTCCGGCTGGGACTCTTCCCCTTCGTCCGGGTCTTCCGCCTCCGGCAGAGGGTCCTCCTCATTAGCCGGGGTCCCCGCCTCCGGCAGAGAGCCCTCCTCAGCGGCGGGCGGGTCCTCCGGGGGAGCGCCGTCATGGGGCGAAGCCCCCTGCCCGCCGCAAGCGGCAAACAGGAGGCTCAACCCCAACGCCAGGGTAAGAGCCCCGCAGGCGCTTCGTTTCATGTTACTTGCTCAGGGCCTCGTCGATGGCCTTGGCCGCCGTCTTGCCCGCGCCCATGGCCAGGATGACCGTGGCCGCGCCGGTGACCGCGTCGCCTCCGGCATAGACCTTCTCCCGGGAGGTCAGGCCCTCCTCGTTCACCACGATGCCGCCCTTCCGGTTGATCTCCAAGCCCTTGGTGGTGGACTTAATCAGCGGGTTGGGGCTGGTGCCCAGGGACATGATGACGCAGTCCACATCCAGGTCAAACTCGCTGTCCGGGACCTCGATGGGCCGCCGCCGCCCGGAGGCGTCGGGCTCGCCCAGCTCCATGCGGATGCAGCGGATCTTGTTCACGTCGTCGTTTTCGTCCGCAAAGATCTCCACCGGGTTGCAGAGGGTCTTGAAGATGATCCCCTCCTCCTCGGCGTGCTCCACCTCTTCCTTACGGGCGGGGAGCTCCTCCATGCCCCGGCGGTAGACGATGTAGACCTCGGCTCCCAGGCGCTTGGCGCACCGGGCCGCGTCCATGGCCACGTTGCCGCCGCCCACCACGGCCACCTTCTTGGGGCGCTGGATGGGGGTGTCGGAATCGGGCAGGTAGGCCTTCATGAGGTTGATCCGGGTCAGGAACTCGTTGGCGGAGTACACGCCCCGGTAGTTCACGCCGGGGATGTCCATGAACATGGGCAGGCCCGCGCCGGAGCCGATGAACACGGCCTCAAAGCCCTGCTCCTCCATGAGCTCGTCAATGGAGATAGTCCGGCCGATGACCGTATCCGTGGCGATGGTGACGCCCATGGCCTTCAGCCCGTCCACTTCCTTCTGGACGATGGCCTTGGGCAGACGGAACTCGGGGATGCCGTAGACCAGCACGCCGCCCGCCAGGTGCAGGGCCTCGAACACGGTGACCTCGTACCCCTTCCGGGCCAGGTCCCCCGCGCAGGTCAGGCCCGCAGGGCCGGAGCCCACGACGGCGACGCGGTGCCCGTTGCTGGCGGGCTTCTCCGGAGCCCCGGCGGAATGGGCGTTGTGCCAGTCGGCCACGAAGCGCTCCAGCCGTCCGATGCCCACGGGGTCCCCCTTCTTGCCCCGGACGCAGTACATTTCGCACTGGGTCTCCTGGGGGCACACCCGGCCGCAGACGGCGGGGAGGGCGGAGGTGTTGGAGATGATCTGATAGGCCTCCTCAAACTCCCCGGCGGCCACCTTCTCGATGAACTCGGGGATATGTACCATAACGGGGCAGCCCTGCATGCAGGGCTTGTTCTTGCAGTTCAGGCAGCGCTTCGCCTCGTCCAGGGCCTGCTCCTCGGTGTAGCCCAGGGCCACCTCCTGGAAGTTCTTATTCCGGACGTTGGGGTCCTGGGAGGGCATGGGGTTTTTCTGTAAAGACATATTGGCCATG
>CAMXNV010000024.1 GCA_947245315.1 uncultured Oscillibacter sp.
T
This sequence comes from uncultured Oscillibacter sp., assembly GCA_947245315.1. Classification (GTDB taxonomy): domain Bacteria; phylum Bacillota; class Clostridia; order Oscillospirales; family Oscillospiraceae; genus Oscillibacter. The sequence continues at coordinate 2 of CAMXNV010000024.1, forward strand.
CTCCTCCTCCTCAAAGGGGCGGGTCAGGATGAAGGAGGAGTACCAGCGGCTGGCGATGCGCATGCCCCGGAGGTCCAGGGCCTTTTTCAGCTCCGCGGGATCCGTGGGATACTTGTTGCCGATCTCGCAGCCTGTGAAGCCCGCCAGGGCCATCTCGCTGACGGTCTGCTGGAAGGTGTTCTCGGCCCCCAGCTCCGGCATATCGTCGTTGCACCAGCCGATGGGCGCAATGCCCAGGGAAACGGTTTTGGGATCAAACATGAGAAACGGCCTCCTTGAAAAATTGTCCTCCTGGGGCCGGAAAACCGGCCTCAAGGCCAGAGGGTGAAAACCGGCGGGGACCTGCCGTCTCCGCAAGCGTTTTCGCTATTAAGAAAGTAACATTTCCCCGCTGAAAAATCAACGTTTTTTCGCGGCACACCGGAAAATTTTCCGATTTCGCCAAAGGTCATTCTCCATTTTTTACGCTTTGACGGAAGCACGGGGGGAAATTACGCAAACGTTCACGTTCCCTCCGGCCCCTCACCAGCAGTCCGTCCAGCCCACGGCGTCCCCGCCGGTCTCGAAGGGCTCGGGGAAGGCGCCGGAGGCCAGCATTTCCTCCCGGATGGCGGCGGAGAGGTCGGGGATGGTCTCGGGGCCGTAGGAGGCGAAGGCGGCGCTGTCCATGAGGATGGCCCCCGCCCGCTCCATGTCCTCCAGGTTCACCCGCTGGATCTCCTCCGTCTGGGAGGAGCAGCAGTCCGTCAGCACCACGGTGTTGTACTCCAGGGCGATGGCGTCGTAGCAGGTGGTCCGGACGCAGTTGGGGGTGGTGGTGCCCGCCAGGAGGACGGTGCGCACGTCCAGCCGCCGGAGGATCAGGTCCAGCTCCGTCTGGAAGAAGGCGCTCCACCGGGGCTTGATGATGGTCCAGTCCCCGGGCTGGGGCCGGAGGGCCTCCGGGGCCTGGGCGCTGTTGGGCCCCGTGGAGGCGGGGCGGCAGGCGTGGCCCCCGGCCTTCCAGGCGGCGTAGCGGGTGAGCTCCACGTCGCTGCCGTCGGAACGGTAGATGCGCTTGACGAAGAACACGGGGATGCCCTTGGCCCGGGCCAGGTCCAGGGCGCGGGCGCAGGCGGGGACGGTGGCCTGGGCCCCCCGGATGCAGTGGCCGCCCCGGTGGTCCACGAAGCCGTTTTCCATGTCGATGAGGATCAGGGCTGAACGGGTGGGGTTGGGTTTCATGGGTAGTCTCCTCTCATTCAATTGGGAATTAAAAATTAGGAATTTAATAGGTCAGGGGAACGCCCCGGTCAATCAGGTCCGCCAGCAAATAGGCCGTGCCCTCCATGCCCACGCCGGGGGACAGGAGGACCTGCCCCCGCCCGTCCAGGAGCCGGACGGAGGAGAGGGAGCCTAGGCCGGTGACATAGGTCCTAAGCTGGGCCGCCGCCACGTCGGAGAAGCGAATTTCTTGTTCCGCCCCCCAGCCGGGCCGCCGGAGAATCCGGTCCCCCCGGACCTGGATTCGCTCCCGCCGCACCCAAACCAGGGCCCCGAAGGCCCCCAGGGGGAACAGCAGGACGGCCAAAGCCACGGGCCAAACGTCCATCCAAAAACAGGCCAAAGCCGCGGCGCAGAAGAAGAGACCCGCGGCCACGAAGATGGCCGTGTACAGCCCGGGGTAGCGGAGACAGTAGGCCTCCGGCGCCCGGGCGGGCAGGTCCAGGTCCAGCTCCTCCTTCCGGGGCCCCGGGTCCGCCGGGGGGAGGGGCTGGTCCCAGCCCTTGGGGGCCCGGGGGAGGAAGAGGGTCCCCCGGCGGCGCAGGTCCGCCAGCAGAATCTCCAGGCCGTCCATGGTGACGTGGAGGCGGCAGAGGACCTGACGGCGCTGATCCCAGAGGACCAGGGTTTCCCGGCCCTCCCGGGCCTGGACGAAGGCCACCTGGGAAAAGGTGAACTCCTCCACGGGGCGCTTCCAGCGGTGGTAGGCCAGGGCCTCGCCGTCCACCTCCAGCCGGGTCTCCCGGGCCCACAGGGCCCAGAGGGGACAGGCCACAATCAAGGCCCCCAGAATCAGGAGGAACCAGGGGAGGGCGGGGTCAAACTCCGGCCCGTCCAGCAGGCAGGCCAGCAGCAGGAAGACCCCCAGGGGGAGCAGCAGCAGGGGGACCACCCGCTCCGCCCGGGAGGGCCGGAGGGTGTACCGGGCGGGAATGTAGACGGAGACCCACCGGGTGTTCTCCCGGCGGGCGGGCCGTTTGAAGGGCATGGGACCGCCTCCTCAGCGTTTTTGAAATACGTGTACCCGGAAGGAAGTCCGGACCTCCAGCCGGTCCAGGGCCGCCAGGCGCTCCGCCCCGGCCTTGGGGGTCTTCCAGAAATAGGGGGTCATGCGGAAGAGATTCCGGACGTCCTCCCGGCGGTCCAGGAGAATCGTCCCGTCCACCGGGACGATCTCCCGGTAGGCGAAGCCCTCGTAGGGAGTCTCCTTCTCCTCGTTGGGATAGGGGCGGTCGTAGAGAATTTCCTTCAGCTCCCAGAGGTGGGCCCCGCCGGGGACCACGTAGAGGAACCACCCGCCGGGCCTCAGCACCCTCCGGAACTCCTCCAGGGCCAGGGGCGAGAAGCAGTTCAGCAGCACGTCCACGGAGCCGTCCCTCAGGGGCAGCCGGTAGGAGGAGGCCACGGCAAATTCCACCTCCCGCTCCCGCCGGGCGGCGGCCCGGAGGGCCAGCTTCGAGATGTCCGTCCCAGCCATTTGGGGGCGCTTCCCGGCGGCCCGGAGGGCCTGCCAAACCCCGGAGGTGTAATAGCCCTCCCCGCAGCCCGCGTCTAAAAGCGCGGGCGCTTCGCCGGAAACCGGCAGGATTCGACTACAGATCGTATTCAACAGCGGATGATAATACCCTCTGGATAGGAACTCCCGCCGGGCCAGGACCATCTCCCGGTCGTCGCCGGGGAGGGCGGAGTGCTTCCGGTTGGGGGGCAGCAGGTGGACGTAGCCCTCCCGGGCCAGGTCGAAGCTGTGGCCCGCCGGGCAGACATAGGCGCGCTCCCGGCGCTCCAGGGGGGCGGCGCAGAGGGGGCAGCGAAAGAGGCTCATTCCCGGGTCCCTCCCGTCACGTCGTTGATCCAGCGGCCGCTCCGGACCCGCCAGAGGCAGAGGGGGAACTTCACCACGCTCTCCAGCTGGATGGCGGCGGCGATGGGCCAGCAGCCCATCCGGAAGACCAGGGCCGCCAGGGCGGTGACGGGGAGGCAGATGACCCACTGGGGGACGATGTCCAGCACGGTGGCCCAGACCACGTCGCCCCCGGAGCGCAGGACGCCGGTGACCGAGGAGATGGCGCAGGCGTGAAGGGGAATGGAGGCGAAGCCCATGACGGCCAGGGCCGTGGCGATCTCGGCGGACTGGCCGAAGAGCTTGAACATGGGGAACACCACCGGCCGGAAGAGCAGGGGCACCAAGGCGATGGAGAAGAGGGCCAGGGCCGTTCCCACCAGCACGGAGAACCAGAGGAGGGTCCGGCTCAGGTCCATGACCTGGGCTTTGGACTGGCCCTCGCCGATGGCCTTGCCCACCATCACGGCGGCGGCGGCCCCCAGGCCGAAGCAGACCACCAGGAAGAGGCGGTTCAGGTTGCCCATGACGGCGTTGGCGGCCAGCATCTCCACGGAGTTCTCCGTGTACCCCAGGATGACGGTGAGCAGGGAGTTCCCCAGGCCCCAGGCCGTCTCGTTGAGGACCACGGGGGAGGCGTATTTCACGAAGCGGCGCCCCATGTCCAGCCCCGGGCGGAAGAAGAGGCCCAGGTCCAGGGGGATGCGCCGGCTCCGCAGGGCGCAGAAGACGCAGATGACGAACTCGCTCATCCGGGCCAGGAGGGTGGCGATGGCGGCCCCGGCCACCCCCAGGGCGGGGAAGCCCCCCCGGCCGAAGATCAGGAGGTAGTTGAGCCCGGTGTTCAGGATGGTGGAGAAGCCGAAGAGCTTCATGCCGAAGGCGGGGTTCTCCACGCTCCTCTGGGCGCTGGCGTAGATGGAGGAGAGCATGTTGAAGACGTAGGAGAAGCCGATGACCCGGAGGTAGGGCGCGCCCAGGAGGGAGAGGTCATGCCGGTTGGACAGGAGGTCCATGACGGGCACGGGGAAGCAGAAGAAGAGCAGGGCCAAAACCAGGGTGATGCCCGTGCCGATGAGGGAGGCGACGCCCAGGGCGCGGCTGACGCTCTTCTGGTCCCCCTTGCCCCAGTACTGGCTGACCAGGATGCCCAGGCCGCTCTGGACGCCGAAGACGATGCTGATGAGCAGGAAGACCGGGACGTTGGCCGTGGTGACGGCAGCCATCTCGGCGTTGCCCAGGCGGGAGACCATGAAGGTGTCGATGAGGCCCAGGGAGAAGGTGATGAGGTTTTGCAGGATCATGGGGAGGGAGAGCTTGAAGAGCCGTTTGTAAAAGCCGGGCTCGCGGCGGAGGAAGTGGAACATGGGGGAAGCCTTTCTTTGTTTGATTTTTCCGGGCGGGGAGGGAGGGAGCCCCGGGGTCCGCCGCCGCCGGTTGAAAAGGAGCGATTGCTTCTTTTCAACTGTGCTGACTATATCACAGTCAAATGCAAGGTTCAAGGCCGGATGGCAAAATCGCCGCCGCCGCGTGCCCCCGGGCAAACAAATGGGGATTCAGGCAAGTTTTTGTTGACACCTTTTGAACGAGTATGCTATACTATTCCATGCGTCGACAGACGCCGGATATTTGTCTGCCGCGCCGCCCGGCGATTCTTCCCCGGGCGGTGTTGGGAAAGCGCCGCCCCCGGAGCTCCGGCGGGACGGACGGAATATGGACAGGAGGTGTCTCAGCATGGCAACGAAACGTACCTATCAGCCCAAGAAGCTCCACGGCCAGAAGGTCCACGGCTTCCGCAAGCGCATGGCTACCGCCAACGGCCGCAAGGTTCTGGCCCGCCGCCGCGCCAAGGGCCGCGCCCGCCTCTCTTATTGAGCGGCAGGAGACACTTGAACACGAGTCCTGACAGGGGCGGCTGGAATTGTTTGGATTCCTCCGTCCCTTGTGCTGGTTTTCTTCAAAAAGGGGTGGGCCGATGAAGGCGGCGGTAACCTTAAAGCAGAATTACGAGTTTCGCCGGCTGTACCAGAAGGGCGCGTCGGCGGTGGGGGGCGGCATGGTGCTCTACTGCCGGAAGAACCGCCTGGGGCACAACCGCCTGGGCCTCACCGCCTCGGTAAAGCTGGGGGGCGCCGTGGTCCGGAACCGGGCCCGCCGCCGCCTGCGGGAGGTCTACCGGCTGAACAGTCCCCGGCTCCGCCAGGGCTGGGACATCATCCTGGTGGCCCGGGGGAGGACGCTGACCGCCTCCTGGAAGGAGCTCAACGACACCTTCCTCCGCCTGTGCCGGAAGCTGAGCCTCCTGGAGGACAAGCCGTGAAGCGGGTTCTCATCTGGCTGGTCCGGTTTTACCAGCGGAACATCTCGCCCGCCCGTCCCCGGTGCTGCAACTACATCCCCACCTGCTCCCAGTACGCTGTGGAGGCCCTGGAGAAGTACGGCGCCGTGAAGGGAAGCTGGCTCGCGTTCAAGAGAATTCTCCGATGCAACCCCTTCCATAAGGGGGGGTATGACCCTGTGCCTTGAGGCTCAAAGAGGGGACTTCGTCCCCCCTTTGGATTCCCCCCACCAGTGACGCCGGTCACTGGTGTGTGCGTCCAAGGCGCACGGGTCGAGGTATTTTGGGCACGCGCATGTCGCGCCCAAAATGATTTCAATTCTTTTCCGCCTCCGGCGGAAAACCGGGAACCTGGGTTCCCTGGCCCCTCCTCCTAAAAATTGACCGCGCGAAACGCGGACAATTTTTAGGACGCGCCACTTTAGTTTGAGAGGAACAAATTATGTTTTCAACCATCGGATACTTTATCTGTATCCCCTTCGCCTGGCTGGTGCGGCTCTTTTACAACCTGACCAATTCCTACGGCATGGCCATTATCCTCTTTACCCTGGTCATCAAGCTCATTATGCTGCCCTTCCAGATGAAGTCCAAAAAGAGCATGATGCGCATGAGCCGTATGTCCGGCCGGATGCAGGAAATCCAGAAGAAATACGCCAACAACCAGACCAAACAGGCCGAGGAAATGCAGAAGCTCTACGCCGAGGAGGGCGTCAGCCCCATGTCCGGGTGCCTCTGGTCCTTCCTGCCCCTGCCCATCCTGCTGGCCCTGTATTCCATCATCCGCCAGCCCATCACCCACTTCATGATGCTGAGCCAGGACGTGGTCCAGCAGATGGTGGACGCGGTGACCAACGCCGGGCTGAGCCTGGAGGGCATCGCCCAGATGTCCAAAGAGGGCGAGGTCATCGTGGAGAACGGCTTCACCAAGATCATGCCCTACGGGCAGATCAACCTGGTGAAAACCATCGCCTCGGAGCTCCCCGAGGTGGGCAATACGGTGGACGGCTGGATCAATATGAACTACACCTCCTTCGGGCTGGACATGGCCGCCAACCCCTGGACCATGGTGAAGGGCTTCTCCTTCACCTGGGCTGCCATCGGCCTGATCCTCATCCCCATTCTGGCGGGACTCAGCCAGGTGCTCCTGACCAAGATCACCATGCAGCACCAGCCCCAGACCGACGCCAATGCCAACGCCATGAACCGCACCATGATGTTCATGCCCCTCTTCTCCGTCTACCTCGCTTTCAGCATGCCCGCGGCCCTGGGCCTGTACTGGATTGCCCAGAGCGGCATCTCCGCCGTGCAGGAGTTCCTCATGGCCAAGTTCTTCAACAAGCGGCTGGAGGAAGAGGAGAACGCCCGCTATGAGGCCCGCCAGGCCGAGCGGAGGAAGAAAATGGAGGAGGCCAAGGTCCTCCAGGAGCAGCAGCGCCAGCAGGCCCCCCAGAAGCAGACCCTGAAGGAAAAGCAGAAAGCCGCCCAGGCCGCCAAGGCCGCCAAAGCCGCCAAGGCAGCCTCCAGCACCACGGAGGCGGGCCGGGTAGGGGACAGGCCCTATGCCAGGGGCCGGGCCTACAAGCCGGACCGCTATGATGACGAAACGTAAAGGTGGAGAGCCGTTATGAGAGACTATATTGATGTGACGGGCAAGAACGAGGATGAGGCCATCTCCAAGGCCCTGGCCCAACTGAACCTGGACCGGGACGACGTGTCCGTGGAGGTCCTGGAGCGGGCCAAGTCCGGCTTCTTAGGCCTCGGCGCCTGCCCGGCGAAGATCCGCGTGTACTACGGCCCCGAGGAGGAAGAGGAAATTCTTCCCCCGCCGCCCCCGCCCAAGCCGGAGCCCCGCAAGGAGGCCCGGGAAGAGCCCGCCGCCCCCGAAAAGCGGGAGCGCCCGGAGCGTCCGGAGAAGAAGCGGGAGCGCCCCGAGCGCCGGGAACCCCGGGAGCCCAAGGAAGAGCCCGCCCCCGTTCAGCCCCTGCCCCTGGGCGAGGAGGTAGACGACGAGAAGGCCGCGGCCATCAAGACCTTCCTGGCGGGCCTGCTGGAGCACATGGGCAGCGCGGCGGAGATCAAGGTCTACCTGCCGGAGAAGGGCCGCTACAAGGTCATTCTGGAGGGCCAGAACCTGGGGGCCCTCATCGGCCGCCGGGGGGAGACCCTGGACGCCATCCAGCAGCTCACCAGCTACGCCGTGAACCGGGGCGGCGGGTCCCGCGTCCGGATTCACCTGGACGCGGAGAACTACCGGGCCAAGCGGGAGCAGAGCCTCCAGCACCTGGCCCGGAAGGTGGCGGGCAAGGTGGTCCGCTACCGCCGGAGCGTCACCCTGGAGCCCATGAACGCCTATGAGCGCCATGTGATCCACACCGCCCTCCAGGACTACGAGGGCGTGACCACCTACTCCACCGGCATGGATCCCAACCGCCGGGTAGTGGTGGCCTATGACCGGAGCCATTGAGGGCTCGTCTCAGCGCAGTAAAAAGGGAGGTCCTGCCGTGGGGCAGGGCCTCCCTTTTTAGTCTTGTGGGTATTCCTCGTAAAAATCCGAGAGCATTTCCTGTTCCGTCACTCCCAGAGCCCGGCACAGGCACGCCAGTTCGTAGTCTGTTACGATGCGGCGGTTGTGCTCAATCCGGCTGATTAGCTGCTGGGTGAGGTTGACGTTCATCACCTGCATTTTTGCGGCCAATTCGCCTTGGGAGAGGTTCCGTTTCTTGCGAAGGCGGCGCAAATTTTTGTAGATGACGTTTTTGTTTCCGTAAAAGACAATTTCATTCATATGCTTAACTCTCCGGGAACGCTTCGTAGAAATCCGAGAGCAGCTCCAGCTCCGTGACTCCCAGAGCCCGGCACAGGCACGCCAGCTCATAGTCCGTTACGATGCGGCGGTTGTTTTCAATTTTGCTGATCCCCCGCTGGTCAATGTTGATATTCATGGTTTGCAGCCGGGCGGCAACCTGCCCCTGCGTAAGCTTTCGCTGTTTGCGAAAGTAGCGGACCCGCTTGGAGATCACATTCTTGTTGTCGTAAAATTCGATCTTCTTCATAAAAATTCCTACGTCAATGTGGAGTATTTTCTTGACTTTTGCATGCCCGCTCCTGTAAAATAGGTCACATAAATGTATTTTAAGGAGTGACACGCAATGGAATTTTATGAATCCCTGGTCCGGCAATTCTGCGAACGGCTCCAAAGCGCCGCCGGTTGGCACGATTTTGGCTAAAGAAAAAGGAACCCGAACGCTCTTCGGGCTCCCCGGACCGGAAGGAGGAGGTCTCTTCTTCTCCGGCGCGGGCTCCCCTTCGGGGGAGCTCTTTTCGTCCCCGGACCCCGGCGGCGGGGGTTCGGGGAAACTTTTTTTCGATTTAAAAAAATTTTTTTCGTTTGTATAAAACCAAATGCCCTCCTCATGGTACTTATATTATGTAGACACGTGCGCAGAGAGGCTCCGGCGGGGGAGGGCCGGGAGCCAAAAAGGCGTCCTGCGTCTGCTATATTACATTTTACGAAGGGAGAATTTTACCATGGAAGATGAAGACCTGCTGTACGACGTGTGTGAACTGGCGAACCTTTTGAAAACCATGCAGGAAAAAATCACCACGATGACCACGCTGCCCAATTCCATCCAAAAGGAGGAGGCCCTTCCGCCGAGAGAAATTACGGAAACGAAGCGTTTCATGGGCCTGAGTCCCAGTCAAGCACGCATTTTCATTCCCGTGTATGCAGCCGTGACCGCTGTCTATACCCTCATCCGGACGCTTTTCCATCTTTTCTTCAATAGTTTCACGACCAAAACCCTCATAGCCACTCTTTCGGTAACCCTCCGCACCAACATGATCTTCCATCTGCTCATCACGTTTTACATTACCGTTGTTTTAATAAAGCGCTTTGTCCCCAGGGGGGCCGAAAAGACGGACGAAGATATCCTCCGCGAGACCCGGGAGGAGGAGGCGTGGCTGGCGAAGACCCACGAGATCGAAGACCGGAACGAGAAGATCCGGTTCCAGAACAGGGCCATCCTGGCCCAATGCAGCGCGCTGAACAAGGAGGTTCAGGAGCTCCAGGACCAGATCACCGAGCTGGTGGAGGACATCGGCTATCCGCCGGACTATGTGACCATAGACGCCACGTACTTCTTCATCAACGCCCTCCGGAACGACCGGGCCGACGACTTCCGGCGGCTCATCGATCTCTACGAGGAGCAGGGCTTCCGCAAGCAGGTGCTGGCCGGCCAGCGGGAGCTGACCAACCTCATGACCCAGCAGGTTTACAACCAGCAGGAGATGACCCGGCTTCTTTGCTACTCCAACGGCCTCAGCGCCGCCAACCTGGCCGCCCAGATCAAGACCCAGGCGGAAATCCGCGCCGTGGGCGAGAGCGTGGAGTCCCTGGGCGGCAGACCCTGGAACCGATGACGGGCCGCCCCTAAAAAATGCTTCATTCCCGAAATACGAATGACTTTTCACACAAAAGGAGGAACTGAATATTATGACACCCGATCTTCTGCTGGACAATGTCTGCTACTTGGAGCGCCTGCTCAGCTCTATGGAGCAGAGAATCACCCGCATGACCAACCTGTCTAATTCCATAAAGGAGGAAGAGGGCTATTACATCCTCTACACAATGCCAAGGAACATTTTTGAGCTTCCGGCTTCCCTGAGATTCCATCCCTTGCTGAAATGTCTGCTCATATCCCTCGTGCTGGCCATCTTTGTGGGTTCCACACTGGGGGCGGTCTACTGCGCGACCGTTTGCTTTATCTGGTTCTTTTTCGTGCCTGTCAGCGTGTTTGGGAGGTGGTACGAAAAAAAGAAAAAAAGAAAGAGCTTACTCGAAAACAGCTTATCCGGCGCTTTATCATCTGGGTGGCCTTCTTTTCGGCCATCTATGTTACAGAGACCCACAACATCGTGACCGCAGTATTCTCCACGCTCCTGGGCATTGTCATAGGGGTCCTGATCTTTATCACCCCTTGCGCCCTGACGGCCGGTCTCGCCTATTTGAAGATCAGAAAGGTCAACGGCCAACTCATCGACGAAAATGAGGAGATCGAGGTCCGGAACGAGGACTGCCGGGCCCGCAACCAGAATCTGGTGAATCAGTGCGCCAAACTCAAGCAGGAAATCCAGGGTCTCCAGCGCCAGGTTGTCGAGGCCGTAAACGAAATGGGCTATCCGCCGGACTATGTCTGTCTGGACGCCGTGCGCTTCTTCATCCACGCCCTCCGGAACGGCCGGGCGGACGACTTCCGGCGGCTCATTGATCTCTACGAGGACCACAGCTATCACCAGCAGATGGTGAACGGCCAGCGGCAGCTGGCGGGCCTCATGAACCAGCAGATCTACAACCAGCAGCAGATGACCCAGCTTCTCCGCTACTCCAACGGTCTCAGCGCCGCCAATCTGGCCGCCCAAATTCAGACCCATGCCGAGGTCCGCGCCCTCAACGACAACGTGAGCAACCTGGCCGCCTGTATCCCGGCGAAATCCTGATCCGGGCCCCTCTGTGCTTCCACCGGCCTGAGCGCCGCCGCTCCGGCGGCCCGGATGTTCCCTCAGGCCGAAGCCCGCGCCCACCGCGGCCCGGTTCGTCTGCCCGGCCGCCTAGGGGCATACCTCCTCTTTGGGAAGGGGACCATGCTGTTCGGCGTGGTCCCCTTCTCCGTTTGAGGGGCGGCGGCGTCCCCGCGAGAAAATTTTTCCTCCATAAAATCCGGCAAAACCGGGCAATCTAAGGCTCATCTCGACATGAATGGAGGGATATCCATGGTAATTGACAAAATCGCCGTCCTGCTGGCGGTCATCGGCGCGCTGAACTGGGGCGGCATCGGCCTCTTCGGCTTTGACACCGTGGCCTTTCTCTTTGGCGGCCAGCTGTCGGTCTTTGCCCGGCTGATTTACACCCTGGTGGGCCTGGCGGGCCTGTGGTGCGTGACGCTGCTGTTCCGCCTGGACCGGGAGACCGCCGCCCACCCGGCCTGACGGCAGGCATGGAAACCGCGGGGAGGACTGCGCGACGGTCCCTCCGCGGTTTTGCTTTCCGGCGGAGGGCCGGTTCCCCGGCCCGAAAAAATTTTTCCAAGGGCGCTGTACATCGCTCCCCGGGTCCTGTATACTGAAAGACAATCAGACGCCGCCCCGGCGGCGGGAAACACCACATAAGAGGAGGACTGCCCCATGCCTTCTGAACAGCCCCAGCGCCCGATCAAAGTGACCGCTTATCATCGCGTGGACGGCTCCGCCGTAAAAGAATTCGACGCCCAGCCGCCCCGGCGCCAGGAAAGCCGCTACAACATCACGGCGGTTCCCATGCCCGCCAAGACCATCCACGTGAAGATACCGGCCCCCAGCGAGCCCCTGGGCCCAAGGGTCCGCCGGGCCATGGAGATCGTGGAGGCCCAGCGCCGGGAGGGCGGGAAGGAGATTGTGGCCGTCCCCGCCGCCTCCGCACGGGAGACGAATATCCGCGCGGAGGCCGTCCCCGTCTGTGCGCCGGTGCTTTGCGGGGCGGGAATCCAGCTCGATCCCGCCGGGCGGCCCGGCCCCCTCGGGAGCGCCGCCCCGGTGGCGGACGCCGTCACCGTCACCACCGCCTCCCAGCTGAAGCGGGCCATTGAGGAACATCAAAACCGAATCTACATCTCCGGAAAGCTGGCCAAGCGGGTCCGGAAGACCGAGAAGCTCAAGACCCTCTCCGCCGTTGGGCTCACCGCCGTGGCGGGGCTGGCCGCCGCCGGAGCCGTCGGAGCCGCCGCGGCCCCGGCCACCGGAGGGGCCTCCACGGTCCTCTATTTCGCCGCGGTCAAGACGGCGGCGGTCACCACCGGCATGTCCGTCCCCACCCTGCTCCTGATCGCCATGGTGGGCCTGACGGCCATCTCCACCCTCCTGGACGAGTACACGAAGGTCCACCTCCCCGGCGGCATCCTCTTCGAGCGGAAGCGGCACCGGAGCGCCGCCCCCGTGTCCCGGCCCGCCCCCGTTCCCAAGGTGGAGGCGGTCCCCAAAGAAGGGGGGCCCAAGACTTGAAACCGAGACGGCCCACCAAGCCCCCTTGCGGCAAGTGCCCCTACAAGCTGGGCCTGGTCCACACCCTGGCGACCCCCTGCCCCCAGTGCCGGGAGACGGGCCGCCCGCCCTTCCCCATCTTCCAGCGCCCTCCCGAGGGCGGGCGGTGACCCCCTTGCCGCCGGAATTCGTAAACGTTTTTTGAATCCCGGCGGTTTCGCCTTTACTTCCCCACTAAAATGTTCTACAATGGCACATACTACCATTCGGAAAACCCGGGGCCCCCGCAAGGGCGGCCCCTCCCCATTCCCACACAAGCAGAAAGGACGAACCCAATACCATGGAAGAAAAGCTGCAAGAGTACGCCCGCCTCCTGGTCCGGGTGGGCCTGAACCCCTACCCCGGCCAGCGGATGGTGATCTCCTCCCCGGTGGAGTGCGCCCCCTTCGCCCGGCTCTGCGCCCGGGAGGCCTACGACGCCGGGTGCTGCGAGGTGGTCATGAACTGGACCGACGACGCCATGACCCGGATGAAATACCTCCACGCCGCGGAGGAGGCCTTCGACGCCGTGCCCCTCTGGCGGCGGCACTTTTTCAATGACCAGGCCCTGGAGGGCACGGCCTACCTGGCCATCTCCGCCTCGGACCCCGAGAACCTGAAGGGCGTGGACGGCAAGCGCATTATCCGGGCCCAGCAGGCCAGCGGCAAGGCTTTGAAGGACTTCGACCGGCTCCAGATGTGCGGGGGCTTCCCCTGGTGCATCGCCTCCATTCCCATTCCCTCCTGGGCCCGGCGGGTCTTCCCCGACAAGGGGGACGGCGAGGCCGTGGAGGCCCTGTGGGACGCGATTTTCCAGGCCGTCCGCATCACCGGGGACGGCAGGGCCGTGGACCGCTGGCAGGAGCACCTGGACACCCTGGAGAAGCGCCTGGAGAAGCTGAACGCCCTGCACTTGAAGTCCCTTCACTACACCAACTCCCTGGGCACGGACCTGACGGTGGAGCTGCCGGAGGGCCACATCTGGGAGAGCGGCGGGGACCGCACCCTCTCCGGCCGGAGCTATATCGCCAACATCCCCACCGAGGAGATTTTCACCTCCCCTCTGAAAACCGGGGCCAACGGCGTGGTCTACGCCTCCCTGCCCCTGGTCCACGACGGGAACGTCATCGACAAGTTCCACTTCGTGGTCAAGGAGGGCAAGATCGTGGAGGCCCACGCGGAGCAGGGGGAGGAGACTCTCCGGGCCGCCGTGGGCGTGGACGAGGGGGCGGCCTACTTCGGCGAGGTGGCCCTGGTGCCCTACGACAGCCCCATCTCCAACCAGGGGCTCCTGTTCTACAACACTCTCTTTGACGAGAACGCCGCCTGTCACATCGCCTTCGGCGAGGCCTACCCCTGTCTGGAGGGGGGCCAGCGGATGAGCAAGGACGAGCTCAAGGCCCGGGGCCTCAACGACTCCATCACCCACGTGGACTTCATGGTGGGCACCCCGGACCTGTCTATCGTAGGCACCACAAAGGACGGCAGGGAAGTGCCGGTTTTTATAAACGGCAATTTTGCCCCTGAGTTCTGAGGAACTTGAAAGGGGAAACCCCTCGGTGAGCATAGGTTCGGGTTTCCAAAGCCTCCCTCTTAGAGGGAGGTGGCACGGCGAAGCCGTGACGGAGGGAGCTTTCTATAGAGTTCCTATAGGATTGTTTCCTGCGGGGGAACTCCCTCAGTCACCGCCTCCGGCGGCGACAGCTCCCTCAAAGAGGGAGCCTTAGGGTTCCGTAATTTCAGTGCCGGCATTTCGGAGAAATGGGCCGCCCCCTTGGGCGGCCCGTTCCCCGGCGGACCAATTACATAACAAGAAAAGAGGAAATCACCATGGCATACAAACTGCAAGAGACGACGCCCGACGTCCTGATCTGCGACGGCGCGAAGGTCTGCGGCGACGTGACCCTGGGCAAGGGGGTCAGCGTCTGGTACAACGCCGTCATCCGGGGGGACGACGGGGCCATTACCGTGGGCGAGGGCACCAACGTCCAGGACGGGGCCGTGCTCCACGAGGAGACCCGCGTGGGCGCGGGCTGCACCATCGGCCACGGGGCCATCGTACACGGCTGCACCATCGGGGACAACGTGCTGATCGGCATGGGGGCCATCGTCCTCAACGGGGCCCGGATCGGGGACAACTGCATCGTGGGCGCCGGGGCCCTGGTCACCGGCAAGATGGACGCCCCCGCCGGGTCCATGATCCTGGGGAGCCCCGCCAAGGTGGTCCGCCCCCTGACGGAGGAGGAGATCGCGGGCAACCGCCGCTCCGCCCAGGGCTACCTGGAGACGGCGGAGCACTGCCGCCGGAGCTGAGCCATGGATTGGAACCGGGAGCAGATCAAGCAGCGCCTGCTGGTGGTCTGCGGCGGCGTGGCCTTCTTCTGGGCCCTGCAAAACCTGTCCACCCTGGCCGCCGCCCTGGGGTGGGCCCTGGGGGTCCTGTCCCCCTTCCTGGCGGGCGGGGCCATCGCCTTTATTTTGAACGTGCCCATGCGGGCCATCGAGGGACTGCTGCCCATGAAACGGGGCTGGTCCGTCAAGCGCCGCCGTCCCCTGGCCCTGGTGCTGACCCTGACGGCGGTGGTGGGGGTATTGGCCCTGGCGGTCTGCGTCATCAGCCCCGGCATCGGCGATGCGGTCCGGTCCATCAGCGGCCAGCTCCCCGCCGCCATCCAGCGCTTCCAGGAGCAGCTGGCGCAGCTGGAGTCCTGGCTCCCCCAGCTGG
>CAMXNV010000025.1 GCA_947245315.1 uncultured Oscillibacter sp.
GAGGGAGGGCTTGGCCCTCCCCTTTTCAAAGTATTAAAGGCGTTGTGTCTTCCTCGAAAAAAGTAACTCAGAACAGCCCGGTGATTTTTCCGTTCTCATCCACGTCGATCTTCTCGGCGGCGGGGACCTTGGGCAGGCCCGGCATGGTCATGATATCCCCCGTCAGGGCCACCAGGAAGCCCGCGCCCGCGCTGACCTTCAGATTGCGGACGGTAATCGTGAAGCCCTTGGGGGCCCCCAGCAGGGCCGGGTCGTCGGAGAAGCTGTACTGCGTCTTGGCCATGCAGACGGGGAGCTTCCCGAAGCCCAGGGCCTCCAGCTCCGCCAGCTGCTTCTTGGCGGCGGGGGTCAGGACGGCCCCGTCGGCGTGGTAGACCTTCCGGGCGATGGCGTTGATTTTCCCCTCGATGGAATCCTCCACGTCATAGGCGAAGCGGAAGCTGCCGGGCTCCTCGCAGAGACGGAGGACCTCCTCCGCCAGGGCCGTGCCGCCCTCGCCGCCCTTGGCCCAGACCTCGCTGAGGGCCACGTTGACGCCCAGCGCCCGGCACTTGTCCTCCACCAGCTTGAGCTCCGCGGCGGTGTCCGTGGGGAAGGCGTTGACGGCCACCACACAGGGCAATCCGTAGACATTCTTGATGTTGTCCACATGCTGGAGCAGGTTGGGCAGGCCCCTCTCCAGGGCCTCCAGATTCTCGGCGTTCAGCTCGGCCTTGGGCACGCCGCCGTGGTTTTTCAGCGCCCGGACCGTGGCCACGACGACGACGGCGCTGGGGGTCAGCCCCGCCAGGCGGCACTTGATGTCCAGGAACTTCTCCGCCCCTAGGTCCGCGCCGAAGCCCGCCTCGGTGACGGCGTAGTCCGCCAGCCTCATGGCCAGCCGGGTGGCCATGACGGAGTTGCACCCGTGGGCGATGTTGGCGAAGGGCCCGCCGTGGATGAAGGTTGGGGTGCCCTCCAGGGTCTGGACGAGGTTGGGCTTCAGCGCGTCCTTCAGCAGGGCCGCCATGGCCCCCTCGGCCTTGAGATCGTGGGCGGTGACGGGCTTGCCCTCGTAGGTGTAGCCCACCACCATCCGGCCCAGCCGGGTCTTGAGGTCCAGGATATCGCCGGAGAGGCACAGCACCGCCATGATCTCGCTGGCCACGGTGATGTCAAAGCCGTCCTCCCGGGGGACGCCCTGCATCCGGCCCCCCAGGCCGTCCACGATGTTCCGCAGCTGCCGGTCGTTCATGTCCACGCAGCGCTTCCAGGTGATTTTCTTCACGTCGATCCCCAGGGCGTTCCCCTGCTGGATGTGGTTGTCCAGCATGGCCGCCAGGAGGTTGTTGGCCGCCCCGATGGCGTGGAAGTCCCCGGTGAAGTGGAGGTTGATGTCCTCCATGGGCACCACCTGGGCGTAGCCACCTCCCGCCGCGCCGCCCTTCACGCCGAAGACGGGCCCCAGGGAGGGCTCCCGCAGGGCCACCAGGGTGTTCTTCCCCAGGCGGCGGAGGGCGTCGGCCAGGCCCACGGTGGTGGTGGTCTTCCCCTCCCCGGCGGGGGTGGGGTTGATGGCGGTGACGAGAATCAGCTTCCCGTCGCCCCGCTTACTCTCCCGCAGGAGGCGGGGGTCCACCTTGGCCTTGTAGCTGCCGTAGAGCTCCAGATACTGGGAATCCACCCCGGCGGAGGCGGCAATCTCCGTGATGGGGCGCAGCTGGCAGGACTGGGCGATCTCGATGTCGGACAAAACACGCATGGCAGGGCCCTCCTTTGTGTAATCAAAAAGGTATGACTTATTTTGAGCAAGAAAATCATATCACACTCCGGCGGGAAAGGGAAGTGGGAGATTTCACAAGGAAAAGGGGCTTGTGTTCCGCCGGATTCTATGTTATCGTATACATAAAAGCCCCGTAAAGGCGGGGCGGCTTAAAAGACGGCCGGCGGGTGGAGCGGACAGGGTTATGAGGTATGTCTATCAAAGAGCAACGGTCCGGGACCTGGACCTGCTGACGGATACGAGGGTCCGGGTGCTGCGGCTTGTGAACGGGCTGCCGGACACGGCGGACATGGAGGAGGTCCGGGCCCGGTCCCGGGAGTACTACCGGAGGGCCCTGGAGGACGGATCCCATGTGGCCTATTTGGTATGGGACGGCGGCGCGCTGATCGGCGCGGGGGGCGTCAGCTTCTTCCAGGTGATGCCCACCTACCACACCCCCAGCGGCCAAAAGGCCTACATCATGAACATCTACGTGGAACCCGAGTACCGGCGGCAGGGCATCGCCCGGGAGACCCTGGACCGGCTGGTCCGGGAGGCGGAGGGCCGTGGCGTCACCGCCGTCTCCCTGGAGGCCACGGACATGGGGCGGCCCCTGTATGAGGCTTACGGTTTCGTGGCCATGGAGAACGAGATGGAGTTGCCGGAGTCCTATTTTCGGCGGGACGCCGCCCGGGAGACGGGCGAGGAATAGAGAGGGAGGACGGACCATGGAACTCAGCGTCAACGGGCGGCAGAGACGGGCCGCGGAACTCACGAAGACCTCCGGAGCGCAGAAGAAGACCGCCCCGGCGGCGGGGAAGGCCGCCGCTCCCAAGACCCGGGCCGACAAGCTCTCCTGGTCCCAGCAGGCCCTGGCCTTCCTCCAGGAGGTGAACCGCCAGGACGCGGAGAAGCAGCGGAAGCTGCTGGAGGCTAAACAGAAGGGCAAGGGCGAGCAGGACCTGCTGGGCAAGGCCCTGAGAGTGATGGACAAGTGCCGGGAGATCACCGCCCGGATCATCAAGGGCGACAAGGTGCCGCCCCAGGACGAGCGGTACTTGATGGAGAACGACCCGGACGGCTATAAGCTGGCCCTGGCCTGCCGTCAGCCCAAGGAGAAGCCCAAGGAGTGGGAATCCGTCCTGGACGAGGAGGACCTGGAGGGCGGGACCTCCGGCGGCGGCGGGACGGCGGAGCCCTCGGAGTCCGCGGACTCCGGCGGGGAGGCGGCGGAGTGCTGACCGGCCGGGATGAAGATGAAAAAGCAGACGGCGGGGAGTTTCCCCGCCGCCTGTTTTATGTGTTGCAGTGCCGCTCCTTGATGAGCCGCTCCAGAAGCCGGGAAATCTCCCGGATGTCAATGGGTTTGGCCACGTGGGCGTTCATGCCCGCGTCCAGGCATTTTTTGATGTCCTCCGAGAAGGCGTCGGCGGTCATGGCAATGATGGGGATGTCCCGGTCGGGCCGGTCCAGCTCCCGGATGGCGGCGGTGGCCTCATAGCCCGTCATCACCGGCATCCGGAGGTCCATCAGCACCGCGTCATAGAACCCCACCGGGGAGGCGCTGAACTTGTCCACACAGATTTTGCCGTTCTCCGCCCAGTCCAGCTCCATGCCCAGGTCGGAGAGGAGCTCGCTGGCGATCTCCCAGTTGAGGTCGTTGTCCTCCGCCAGGAGGACGTGGCAGCCGGTGAAGTCCCCCAGCAGCTCCTCATGGTGGGGCTCCTCCGCGCCGGCCTCGTTGACGAAGGGCTTCAAGCCGTAGAAGAGGGTGGAGCGGAAGAGGGGCTTGGAGATGAAGCCGGTGATGCCCGCCTCCTTGGCCTCCGTCTCAATTTCGCTCCAGTCGTAGGCGGAGATCAGCATGATGGGAGTCTCGTCGCCGAAGCGGCGGCGGATTTCCTTGGCGGCGGTGATGCCGTCCATGTCCGGCAGCTTCCAGTCCAGGAGGATGATCTGGTAGTGGTCCCGTATCTGGGCCCGGTGCTCCAGCATCTCCAGGGCCCCCTCCGCCGTCAGGGCCCAGTCGGCCTTGACGCCGATGGACTTCAGGGAGGCGGTGGTGCTCTCGCAGAGCTGCTGGTCGTCGTCCACCACCAGGATGTTCCACTCGGGGAGGATCATGTCCTCCTCCGGGGTCTCGGCCCGCTGGAGGTCCAGGGTCACGTGGAACTCGCTGCCCTGGCCCAGCTCGCTCTCCACCTCGATGGTGCCGCCCATGGTGTCCACAATGTACTTGGTGATGGCCATGCCCAGGCCGGAGCCCTCGGTCCGGCGGACCCGGGCGCTGTCCTCCCGGACGAAGGACTCGAAGATCTTGTCCTTGATCTCCTGGGACATGCCGATGCCGTTGTCCGTGACCACAATGTGGGTGCGGACGAATTCCCCACCCTTGGGGGACTCCTCCTCGTAGAGGGCCACCTGGATGCGGCCCCCCTCCGGGGTGAATTTCAGGGCGTTGCCCAGGAGGTTCAGCAGGACCTGGTTGAGGCGCACGCTGTCGCAGCAGACGTTCTCCGTGGAGATGTCGTGGATGAAGATGTCGAACTGCTGGTGCTTGGAGCGGACCTGGGGCTGGGCGATGCTGACGATGCTGTCCATCACCTCCCGGAGGGAGACCAGGTCCATGTTCAGGGTCAGCTTGCCGCTCTCGATTTTGCTCATGTCCAGCACGTCGTTGATGAGGCCCAGGAGGTGGCGGCTGGAGAGGGTGATCTTTTTCAGGCAGTTTTGAACCTGCTGTTTGTCGTCTATGTTGGCCGTGGCTATGGCCGTCATTCCCACGATGGCGTTCATGGGGGTCCGGATATCGTGGGACATGTTGGAGAGGAATTCGCTCTTGGCCTTGTTGGCGTGGACGGCCTCCTTCCGGGTCTTCTCCAGCTCGGCCATCTGCTCCTTGAGGATGTTGGAGTACTGCAAAAACACCACCAGCAGGGCCGTCAGCACCACGGCGCAGCCCAGGAAGACCAGGTACAGCCAGGTCCGGCTGAGATCGCTGACGGCCTGGTCCAGCTCGCCGTAGGGCAGCACCGTCACCAGGAACCACTCGGAGTAGGGGAGCTTGTTGCATTGCAGGTGCCGCCGCTCGTTGCCGAAGTTGAGCAGGGTGGAGTAGTCCTCCCCGGAGTCCATGGCGGCCTCCAGCTCCCGGATGTACTGGTCGCCGCTTTTCCCCTGCTCCTCAAAGAGGGCCTGGATGCGGTCAAAGTAGTTCTCCCGGAAGGCGCCGCCGCTGCGGATGACGAAGGTGCCGTCCCGGCGGATGATGTGGCAGTAGACCAGGGAGGTCTCGCTGTAAAGGGAGAGGGTGTCCGCGATGTAGCTGGCGGGGAGGCTGGCCACCAGGGCGGTGCAGATGGTGCCGTCGGCCATGCGGTACTCGGCGGAGACGCCCAGGAGGATGTCCTTTTCCCCGTGGCCGGTGTCCGCCACGGCCACCTTGCTCTCCCCGTTGTTCATGGAGCGCAGGAAGGGTTCCGGGTCCGCCAGGAGGGGCTCGTCGCCGTAGATCATGTCGAACTCCCCGGTGGGAGAATAAAAGGCCAGGGACTCGAAGCCCCGGGTTTGCGCGTTGAAGGCCAGCTCCTCCCGGAGGACCTCCGGCAGGGCGTCGCCGGGCTGAAAGCCCGACACCAGGGCCTCCACCTGGGACAGCCGCAGCTGGATGGTGGTTTCAAAGTGCTGGGTGGTCTTTTCCCCCATGCCGGTCATGTAGGTGGTGCCCACGTCGCTGATGGTCTCGGTGCTCTTCCGGGACATGAAGACGGCCAGGAAGGAAAAGATGCACACCGTCAGGAGGAGAACCAGCGCCAGGCTGACAGTGAGGAAGCGGCTGGCGCTGCTTAATCGCTTTTTCATCCCACGCTCGCTTCCTGGAAGGCCCGGATGGCGGCCACGGTTTGGCGGTAGTCCTCCGCCGTCTCCTCCGCCAAGGCGTCGGCCTCCGGGGTGTAGCCGTTGCGCAGGGCCTCGCAGAGGCGGCTGCTGGAGGCCTGGAGCTTGTCGATGCTCAGGTTCTGGCAGACGCCCTTGATGGTGTGGGCGGCCCGGAAGGCCTCCTCGTAGTTCTTCTCCTCCAGAGAACGGCAGAGGAGGTCATAGCTGCCGTCGTCCAAGAATTTTA
Organism: uncultured Oscillibacter sp.; assembly: GCA_947245315.1. Taxonomy (GTDB): domain Bacteria; phylum Bacillota; class Clostridia; order Oscillospirales; family Oscillospiraceae; genus Oscillibacter. Next base: position 5,868 of record CAMXNV010000025.1, read on the forward strand.
GCACGAACTTCTGGACCAGCCGTTCGCTGCGCAGGCGGCCGATGGCGTCTTCATAATTGCCGCCCATGGCGGCGTAGCAGTCCTTGAGAGTCATAAAACATACCTCCTCTTAATCCGGCTCTTGGGTCGTCTCGTCCCCGTCGATGGGGGAGATGGCGGAAAGAGTCTCCCGCATGGTTTCGTCGTAAAAACGGTACTGCCCCCGGCCTCCCCGCTTCACGGTGTAGAGGGCTGCGTCCGCCGCGTGGAACAGGGCGTCGTACCCCCCGGGGACCGTGGCCGTCAGAGCGACTCCCATGCTGATGGAGAGGGGGAACTGCTCAAACCGGCCGCAGAGGGACTGGAAGATCCGGGAGATGACGGCCTCCACGTCGTCCTTGTACTCCAGGAAGATCAGGAACTCGTCCCCGCCGGCCCGGGCGGCGATGTCGCCCCCCCGGATGCACTGGCGGAGCTTCTCCGCCAGGTGGACCAGGACCTGGTCCCCGAAGGAGTGGCCGTAGGTGTCGTTGGCGGACTTGAAGTGGTCCAGGTCAAAGATGACCAGGGCGCAGGTGGCGGCGGGGCGGCTCTCGATCCGCTCCAGGATCCGCTTCTTGGCGTAGGCGTGATTCAAAAGGCCCGTGAGGGCGTCGTGAGAGGCCTGGCGCTCCAGCGAGGCCAGCTTCATCCGGGAGTCGTGAATGTCGATGGCCTTCCCGATGGCGCCGGTATACCGGGGGGGCTCGTCGTTGGACCAGGTGGCCCGGGCCACGATCTGGGTCCAGCGCCAGGCGCCTTTGTAGTTCAGCTTGCAGTCGTAGGTGACCACGGGCAGGTCCGGGCTGGTGCTCCGCAGGATGTCGGTGAGGTTCTGGAAGTCCGCGGCGTCCATGACCTTCCGGGCCTCGGGCTGGTGGAGGGGGTCCATGATGATCTCGTCCAGCCCCAGGTGCTCCGCCCCCCAGTTGGAGAGGGTAATCATGGGCGGGGAGGCGGTGAACTCGAATTGAATCTCCTTGCTCATGTCGGCGAAGAAGCTGTACTTCATCCGCTCGTGCTCCAGGAGCTGGAGGGTGCGCTCCGAGGCGGTGAGCTCCTCGTGCCGGTGGATCTCCTGGGCCACGTTCCGCATCTCCCGGAGGTTCCGCTGGGCGACGGAGTTGCTGTTGTTCATGTGGGTGGGAAGATCGTCGGCAAAGTCCCGCAGGCAGTCCAGCAGCAGGGGGTTGAAAGCGCCGCACTTCCCGTCCAGGATCATCTGGATGGCGGTCTCGTGAGAGAAGGAGTCCTTATAGCAGCGCTTGGAGGTCAGGGCGTCGTACACGTCCGCCAGGGCCACGATCTGGGCGGAGATGGGGATTTCGTCCCCCTTGAGCCCGTCGGGATAGCCCCGGCCGTCCCAGCGCTCGTGGTGCCAGCGGCAGATGTCGTAGGCCACCTTCACCAGGGGATCGTCCTGGTGGATGGGGAGATTCTCCAGCATCTCGGCCCCGGCCATGGAGTGGGTCTTCATGATGGCGAATTCCTCGTCCGTGAAGCGGCCGGGCTTGTTGAGAATTTTTTCATCAATCGAGATCTTCCCGATGTCATGGAGGGAGGAGGCCGTGCAGATCATGGAGATGTCCGAGGGGGAGAGCTGGTAGCGGTCCGTCTTCTGGACCAGGTGGTTCAGCATCAGCTCCGTCAGGGTCCGGACGTTGAGGACATGGAGGCCGCTCTCGCCGTTCCGGAATTCCACGATGTGGCTGAGGATATCGATCAGCAGGCTGCTGCGCTGCTGGTTCTCGTAAATCTGGTCCGCCACCATGCCCACCAGGCGCTTCTGCTTGGCGTAGAGCAGGATGGTGTTCACCACCCGGCGGTGGACGATCAGCGCGTCGAAGGGGCGGGAAATGAAGTCCGTGACCCCCAGCTCATAGGCCCGCTCGATGTGGCTGGAGCCGGTCTCCGCGGAGATCATGATAACGGGAATATCGTCGATCCAGTGGTTCTGGGCCATGACCTCCAGGACGCCGAAGCCGTCCATCTGGGGCATGACGATGTCCAGCAGGACCAGAGAGATATCGGTTTCCTGCTGCTGGAGCAGGCCCACGCCCTGGAGGCCGTTCTCCGCTTCGATGATCTCGTACTCGTCGGCCAGCATATCCGCCAGGATGGCACGGTTGAGCTCCGAGTCGTCCACAATTAAGATTTTCTGCTTTTGTTCCGTGCTCAAAGGGATCACATCCTTATCGTTGGGTCTTTGCCCGGGGGAGAGACGGGAACTTCCGCCTGCCCGCCGGGGCGGCCTCGCAAGGGAGGTTTAATGAACGAGGCCGAGAGGGGGGCAAGGGCTCCCTCTCAGCCGGCGGGCCCGCGGCCTGCCGGGGCGCAGAGCGCCCATGCGTTTCCGTATGAAGCCAAGCACAGAAAGCCGCTCCCGCGGCGCATGAAAAGGAACCGGGGAATTTTTTTCAACCGTGCTGACTATAACAGTCTAAATTCTAACACAGAAAATGGGAAATAGCAAGAACGAACCGCTCTGGGAAACAGAGGAAAATGGCGGGAAGGCAGCAATTTGGTAAAAATATCCAAAAATTAGACGTTTGCCGACTTATTATACAAAAAATGGAGAAAAGACGGCCAAAAAATTGTCAAACCCGTCAAGGAGGGTAAAGAGAGGGGGAACCGGGACGGAATATCTTGGGGAAAGAGGCAAAAATCACACCAAACGGCGCTCGTTTCTTGAAAATGGAAGTGATGACAATCAAAAAAATACTTGCTTTTTTTGGGAGAATGGTTCATAATAGGGAATACCTGATTAGGCAGAACAAACAAATGTGTTGCAAAACGCACACGGTGAACCATTATAAAATAGTAGTAAAAGCAACAACGGTTTGCCGGGGACGGATATGGACGCATGGAGAGACCCGGTGGAATGGATGCGCTCTTCGCCGAATAGGATGGAGAGCCTGTGTCCGAGAGAGAACGCCGGAGAGGTCCGCGCTCCATCGGGCGAAAAACATAGCATTATGTTGGGTTTTTAAGAAAGGATGGGCGATTCGTGAGTATCCTGTCGAGCAATTCGTTTATTATGATGGAAAAGTCCCTGGGCTTCTTGTGGACCAAACAGGCTGCCATCGCGGACAATATCGCCAATGCCGAGACCCCGGAGTACAAGGAAAAGGTGGTCACCTTTGAGCAGAGCCTGAAGGGCAAGCTGGTCCAGGCCTCCCGGCGGTCCGCCCCGGTGCAGTCCATGCGCCAGGTGTTGGAGGACACGCCCTTCTCCGTGACCGAGCAGCTGGTTCAGACCCGGATGGACGACAACGGCGTGAACGTCACCGCCCAGGCGGCGGAGGCCATCCGGAACGCTTTCCAGATGCGCTATGTGATGAGCTCCATCAATTCGGAGCTGGCGATTTTGAATTCCGCCATTCGCGGACAGTAAGCCGGGGTTCCCTCTCCGGCGGCGGACACTTTTTTCCTTCACAGTGTGAAACAGGCCATGGCCCCAGGTTGTGGCAAACGATTGCGGGACCGGGGACTCCGGCCCCTAAAACGGCCCCCGGGGCGTGCCCGGCGGGGAAACAGGGAGTTTGATTATGCCATTTCTAAGCTCTATGAACATCTCGGCCTCGGGCCTGACGGCCCAGCAGCTCCGCCTGGACATTGTGGCGGAAAACGTGACCAACTCCACCACGACCCGGGTGGAGGGCGGCGAGGGCTCCTACCGCCGGAAGATGGTGGTCTTCGAGGCCCGGAGCAGCCGGGACGATTTCCGCCAGGCCATGGCCCGGGCGGCCAGCGGCATGGTGCCCAACGGCCAGGCCGCGGGCGGCGTGCGGGTCACGCAGATTGTGGACGATCCCTCGCCCATGAAGCTGGTCTACGATCCCACCCACCCGGACGCCAATGAGGACGGGTATGTGGAAATGCCCAATGTGGATATGGTAAAAGAAATTACGGACGCCATGGCGGCCACCCAGGCCTACTCGGCCAATGTCACCATGCTGAATACCATGAAGGCCGTCATCACGGACGGGCTGCAAATTGGAAAGTAATTGACAGGAGGCGAACCCGGTTATGCTCACCCCCATTGAAAAGCTGACCCCGCTGACGCCCATCTCTCCGGAGAAGAAGGCCCCGGAGGGCCCCTCTTCCACGGAGGGGAGCGTGTTCGGCGCGATTTTCCGCTCCGCCATCGAGAATGTGAAGGAAACGGACGCGGATTTCAAAGAAGCCCAATATTTGCTGGCCACCGGCCAGCTGGATAACCCCGCCATGGCGATGATCGCCGCCAGTAAGAGCCAGTCCGCCGTAAGCCTATTGATTCAGCTTCGGAACAAGGCCCAGGACGCCTACTCCGAGCTGATGCGAATCAGCCTGTAAGCGAAGCGGCGGCCGGGGGAATCCTCCCGCGTGCTGCTTGGCACCCTCGGGCCCCAAGCAGCACAAACCATGTCTTTAGGGCCTATTCGGAGCCCATTTACCCTTTCCGGGCACACCGTTTTGAGGACGAGAAAAGGAGGTGACAGCGGTTGAAGGACGCAAAAGAAAAGGCCAAGGCGTTCCTGGATAAAACGAAGGAACGCCTCAAAAGCATTTCCAAAAAGGTTTGGATCGCCGTCGCCGCTGTTTTGGTGGTCCTGATCGTGGCCACCGCCGTCGTGCTGACGCTGAACCAGAAGGAGTACAACGTACTGATTACCCAGGTCAGCGACACGGAGGCATCCAAAATTTTAACATTCCTGAACGACCAGGGCGTCACGGACTTCAAGGTGGAGGACGGGAACACCATTCTGGTGCCCGCCGGGCAGGAGGCGGCCTTGAAGGCCAGGCTCCTCATGGCGAACCTGAACCAGACGGGAAGCTATTACATGGACAAACTGGGCAGCTTCTCCACCAACGAGGAGCGGAACTATGCCAAGATCAAGGACCTTGAGGCCAACCTGTCCGCGGTCGTCCGGAACTTTGAGAACGTGGTGGACGCCACGGTGTTCATCACCCCGGGAGAAAACCGGGCCTACATACTGGACAGCAACAACGTGGTGGAGGCCAGCGCCGCCGTCACCGTGACCATGGTCCAGGGCCAGCTCCTCAGCGACGAGCAGGCCCTCGCCATCCAGAACCTGGTATCCCACGCGGTCCAGGGGCTGGAAATTGAGTCCGTCAGCATCGGGGACACCATCGGAAACGTGTACCTGGACGGCAGCATGGTGGACGGCGAGGCCTCGGCCCTGAAGATCCAGCTCCAGCGGACCTGGGAGAACCACATCCGCACCCAGGTCATGAACATCCTGAGCCCCATCTTCGGCGAGGACAACGTCCGAGTGGCCGTCACCTGCGAGGTGGAGGTGGACCGGACCACGGAGCAGCGGACGGAGATCCACCTCCCCGACTGGGCCGAGGACGGACGGGGCATCGTCTCCTCCGAGCGGGGGTCCTACTACGTGGGCCGTCCCGAGGAGGGGCTGCCCGGCGGCGTGGTGGGCACCGAGTCCAACAGCGACCTGGTGGAGGCCGTGGAGGCCGGAGCCCTGCCCCAGAACGGGGACACCATGATCGCGGGAGACAAACAGATCGACTACGAGAACTCCCGGAGCGAATACCAGATTGACAACAACGGAGCGGCCCGGGTGACCGACTGCTCCATCGCCGTAACCCTGAACTCCCGCGCGGCGGGGGACTTCGACGTGGAGAACATCCGCCAGCACGTGGCCCGGGCCGCCAAGATTCAGGGCGAGCTGGACCCCGTCACCGGAGAGGAGCTGCTGGACGGCAAGATCTCCGTGCTGGCCATGGAGTTCTTCGATCCCAACGAGGGCATCCGGCCCATCGGCGGCGGTGAGGGCGAAAAGGTGCCTCTGTGGGTGCTGATCGCGGCGGCCGCCGGACTGCTGCTGTTTATCATCCTGCTGACCATCATTCTTCTGCTGCGCCGGAAGAGACGCAAGAAGCAGGAGGAGCAGGAGGAGCGGGAGCGCCGGGATATGGAGGCCATGCTGGCCGCAGCCGGCCTGACCGAGGCCGGAGAGGCCACGGGCGGCGCCGACGTGATGGAGCTGGAGATGGAGCGGAGCATGGAGCTCCGGAAGGACATCCGCCAGTTCGTCAGCGACAACCCGGAAATCGCGGCCCAGATGATCAAGACCTGGCTGAAAGGGGGCGACAGCAATGGCTGAAGCGGCAGCGGCCGCCACCCAGACGGCGGCGGCCCCGGCACCTAAAACCTCGAAGCCCGCAGTCCCCAAGGCGGAGCTCAGCACCTCCCAGAAGGCGGCGGCGGTTATCATCGCCCTGGGGGCGGAGAAGGCCTCCCTGCTCTATAAGTTCATGGAGGACGAGGAGGTGGAGCAGCTGACGCTGGAGGTCGCCCGCCTCGGCGTGCTGACCACCCAGCAGACGGAGGATATCCTCACAGAGTTTTACCAGCTCTGCATGACCAACAAGGCGGTCACCGAGGGCGGCCTGGAGTACGCCCGGGCCGTCCTGGAGAAGGCCTATGGCGAGCAGGCGGCCCTGGAGCTCCTGGGCAAGGTGACCAAGAGCCTGAAGAACCGGGAGTTCGCTTTCATGGACAAGGCGGACGTCAAGTCCCTCTATTCCGCCCTGCGGAGCGAGCGGCCCCAGACCATCGCCCTGGTCCTCAGCTACGTGGACGCGGACAAGGCGGCGGGCGTGCTGTCCCAGCTGGACGAGAAGAAGCAGATCCAGGTGGTGGAGAGCATCGCCAAGCTGGACAGCGTCTCCCCGGCGGCCATCAAGATTGTGGAGGCGGAAATGCACAACCGGTTCTCGAATATCATGACGGATACCAATATCAAAGTCGGCGGCATAGACTATGTGGCCGATGTGATGAACAACCTGGACCGGACCAGCGAGAAAAATATCTTCGACGGCCTGTCCGATCCCGACCTGGCGGACGAGATCCGCAAGCGGATGTTCGTCTTCGAGGACATCATCACCATGGACGACCGCTCCGTGCAGCGCTTCGTCCGGGACTGCGACCCCAGGGACCTGGTGCTGGCCCTCAAGGCCGCCAATGCGGAAGTGGCCAACAAGCTGTTCACCAATATGTCCACCCGTATGGCTCAGAGCATCAAGGACGACCTGGAAATTACCTCCAATGTCCGCATGAAGGACGTGGAGGAGGCCCAGCAGCGCATCGTCGGCATTATCCGAGGACTGGAGGAGAAGGGTGAGATCATCATCCTGAAGGGCGGAAAGGACGATATCATTGCCTAGTATTTGGAAATCCATCATGCGTCCCAAGGCCGAGCCCTACCAGTTCCCCAAGGCGGAGGAGCTGGTCCTGGAGAGGGAACCGGAAACCGCCCCGCCGCCTCCCCCCGCCGGGGAAGAGGCGGCGGAAGCGCCGGAGCCCGAGGTCCAGGCCGAGGCCGTGGAGGAGGAAGAGCCCCCTCCCGCCCCGGAGCCGGAGCCGGACCCGGTGAGCTTCGCCCAGATTCAGGCGGAGCAGATCCTGGAGGACGCCCGCCGCCGGGCGGAGGCCATCGTGGACCAGGCCCGGCTGGAGTCGGAGCTCAAAGCCCAGGAGCTGTTCGAGTCCTCCCGCCAGAGCGGCCTGGAGGCCGGGCGGGCCGAGGGCCTGGCCCAGGGAGCCACCCAGGCCATTCAGGAGGGCCAGCGGGCCCAGGAGCGGCAGGCCGCCGACCTGGCCGCCGAGTTTGAGCGCTTCCTGGAGAAGGCCGGGGCCCGGCTGGACCAGCAGATGGACGACAATGTGGAGGAGCTCCGGGACCTGGCCATCGCCATCGCGGAAAAGGTGGTCTCGGTGAGCCTCAAGAGCAGCTCCGAGGTCATCTGCCGGATGATCCAGTCGGCCATCGACAAGCGGAAGCGCCGGGAGTGGGCCCATATCTATATCGCGGAATGCGACGCCAAGCACCTGGTCCGGGTGCCCGCCTCCCTGATGACGGCCCTGTCCGCCCTCAGCGACCGGGTGCGCATCATCCCCATGGCGGACGACGAGGCGGGAACCTGCATCATAGAGACCCCGGACGAAATCGTGGACGCCAGCGCGGCCACCCAGCTGAACAACATCCGGACGCTGCTGTCCGACGCCGGACCTGTGGAAGAGGGCGTGGGCTTCGGCAGCCTGAATTTCGGAGGCGGGGCCTGAGGCCCCGGGCGGCCCAGAAATAAGGAGTGCTTATGTTCCGGCAAATGATCCGTCAGGTCTACAACGCGGAGACCTACAGCCTGACCGGGAAAATTGAGAATATTGTCGGAATGTCCATTGAGGCCAGCGGCGGCCGGGCGGCCGTCGGCGACATCTGCCGGATCTACAACGGCGACTCCGGCGGCCAGGTGACCGCCGAGGTGGTGGGCTTCAAAAACGACCACATCCTGCTGATGCCCTATTCCGACATGGCGGGCATCTCGGCGGGCAACTTCGTCCGGAACACCGGGCGGCAGCTGACGCTGCGGGTAGGGGAGTTCCTCCGGGGGAGGATCATCAACGCCATGGGCCAGCCCATTGACGGCAAGCCCCCCTTCGAGGGCGGCGACCCCTACTGTGTCGGCGGTTCTTATATCAACCCCCTTCGCCGCCCCCCAATCCGGGAGCGGATAGAGTTTGGAGTCAAGGCCATCGATGGGATGATTACCATCGGGAAGGGCCAGCGGATCGGCATCTTCGCCGGCACCGGCGTGGGGAAGTCCACGCTGATGGGCATGATTGCCAAAAATGTGAAAGCGGATATCAATGTGATCGCCCTGGTGGGCGAGCGGGGACGAGAGGTTTTGGAGTTCGTCCAGAAGGACCTGGGAGAAGAGGGCATGCGCCGCTCCGTGCTGGTGGTGGCCACCTCGGACCAGCCCGCCATGCTGCGGATGAAGTGCCCCGGCGTGGCCACGGGCATCGCGGAGTACTTCCGGGATCAGGGGTACGACGTGCTGCTGATGATGGACTCCCTGACCCGCTTCGCCATGGCCCAGCGGGAGATCGGCCTGGCCATCGGCGAGCCCCCGGTGGCCCGGGGGTACACCCCCTCCATGTACGCCGAGATGCCCAAGCTCCTAGAGCGCAGCGGTAACTTCGAGAAGGGCTCCATCACCGGCGTCTACACTGTGCTGGTAGAGGGCGACGACACCAATGAACCCATTGCAGACACGGTGCGCGGCATCCTGGACGGGCACATCGTCCTCTCCCGCCAGCTGGCGAACGCCAACCACTTCCCGGCCATCGACGTGGGGGCAAGCATCTCCCGTCTGATGACGGAGATCGTTTCCCCGGAGCACCGG
>CAMXNV010000026.1 GCA_947245315.1 uncultured Oscillibacter sp.
GGGCTCTGCCCCTGCACCCCGCCAGGGGCGCGGCGCCCCTGGACCCGCCAACTTTTATTACTTCTTACGGGGCTTGGGTGCGTTGACGCAGGTGCCATGGCAGACGTGAGCCGCTTCCATCACCACCTCGCTCACCGTGGGATGGGGGTGAACCGTGCTGCCGATCTCGGCAATCGTCCCCTCGCACTCCATCACGGCGGCCACCTCGGCGGCCAGGTCCGTGGCCCGGGGACCGATGACGTGGAAGCCCAGAATCTCGTCGCTGGCCTTGTCGAAGACGAACTTCACCAGGCCCTTGTTCTCTCCCATGGTCAGCGCCTTGCCGTTGCCGGAGAGGTTGAAGACGCCCACGCCCACGTCCCGGCCTGTGGCCTTGGCCTGCTCCTCGGTGAGGCCCACCATGGCCGTCTCGGGGTTGCAGTAGACACAGGAGGGGATGCGGTTCAGGTTCAGCTGCTTGCAGGGCTTCCCGGCGATGTGGTCCGCCACCAGGAGACCCTGGGCGGAGGCCACGTGGGCCAGCTGCATCTTGCCGTTGATGTCCCCGATGGCATAGACCCCGGGGACGTTGGTCCTGCACAGGCCGTCGATCTCCACGAAGCCCTTCCGGTCCATCTTTACGCCGATGGTATCCAGGCCGATGCCCTTGGTGTTGGGAATCCGGCCCCCGGCCATGAGGACCACGTCCCCTTCCGCCGTGCCCTTGGCGCCGTCTTTTACGGAGGCGTAATTCACTTTCAGGCCCGGCTCAATGGATTCCACCTTGACGCCCAGGACCAGCTCCACGCCGTTCTTTTTCAGCTCCGCCTCCACGAAGTCCGTGATGTCCTTGTCCAGGGGGCCCAGCACCCGGTCCAGCATCTCCACCACTGTGACTTTGACGCCCAGGCGATAGTAGAAGGTGGCGAACTCGATGCCGATGACCCCGCCTCCCACAATGATGATGTGCTTGGGGCAGGTGGTCATGTTCAGCAGGCCGGTGGAGTCCACCACCCCGGGGAGGTCCACGCCGGGGATGGGAATCCGGGCGGGGTTGGAGCCGGTGGCCACAATCAGGTGCTTGCACTCCAGGGTCTCCCCGTTGTCCAGGGATACCGTGGTCCGGGAGGTCAGGGTGGCGTGGGCCTGGATGACCGTGACGCCGTGGCTCTTCTCCAGGAAGCCGATGCCATTGCTCAGCTGCTTGGAGACGGCGTTTTTCCGCTCGATGATCTTGGCGTAGTCAAAGGTCACCGCTCCGGCGGAGACGCCGAAGGCCTCTCCGTTTTTCGCCTCATAGTAGACGTCCGCGGAGTGGAGAAGGGTCTTGGTGGGGATGCAGCCCCGGTTCAGGCAGGTGCCTCCCAGCTCCGCCTCCTCTACCAGGGCGGTGCTCAGGCCGTTCTGGGCCAGGCGGATGGCGCACTCATAACCGCCGGGGCCTCCGCCCACCACGACCGCGTCGAATTTCTGCATAATCGATTCCTCATTTCCTTGCCGCCGCCGCGCGGGAGGGCGCGGGCCGCTTACTGTGCTTGACTATATAAGGAGCCCCCGGGCGGACGGGCCGCCGGGGAGTCCCTTGGGTTCCAACTTTAGATGAGCAAAACGGGGTTTTGCAGGTAGTTCTTCAGCTTTTGCAGGAACTTGGCCGCCTCGGCCCCGTCGATGATCCGGTGGTCGTAGCTCAGGCACAGGGCGCACATGGACTTGATGGCGATTTCGTCCTCGCCCGCCTCATTGGTCACCACCACCGGGGTCTTGGCGATTTTGCCCACCGCCAGGATGGCGGACTCCGGCGGGTTGATGATGGCCACGAAGTCGTCCAGGTCGAACATGCCCAGGGAGGAGACCGTGAAGGTGCCCCCGTGATAGTCGGCGTCGGTGAGCTTGCCCTCCCGGGCCTTTTCAATGAGCTCGGCGGACTTGGCCGCGATGCCGCTGAGGCCGATGATGTCCGCGTCCTTGATGACCGGGACAATCAGGCCGTTGGGTACGGAGACGGCGGTTCCCACGTTTACATAGTCGTGGTACAGGATATTGGTCCCATCCACGCTGGCATTGACTATGGGCATATCCATCAGGGCCTTGGCGCAGGCCCGGACGATGATGTCGTTGTAGGAGACCTTGATCCCCAGATCCTTGTACTGTTTCCGCAGGGCGATGGCGGCGGTCATGTCCACCGTGATCCGGTGATTGGTCTGGGCATTGGTGGATTTGCTGGCCAGCATGTTCCGGGAGATGGCCTTGCGCATGCCGCTCATGGGCTCGGTATGGGTGCCCCGGCCCTGCTGCTGGGCCTCCGCCGGAGCGGCGGGAGTGGCGGCAGGGGCCGCCGGAGCCGCGCCGGGCAGATCGGCGGTGGTGATTTTGCCGTTGGGCCCGGTGCCGGTGAGGCCGCTGAGGTCCACGCCCTGGGCCTTGGCCAGATTGGCGGCCAGGGGAGTCACGGCGGGGCGGCCCGCCACATAGGCGTTCACGTCCCGCTCAATCACCAGCCCATCGGGGCCGGAGCCGGGGACGGCGGCGATGTCCACGCCGTTCTCCTGCGCCCGGAGCCGGGCCCGGGGAGAGGAGAAGACCCGCTCGCCGGGGGCCCGCTGCACGGCGGGGACCTCCGGGGCGGCAACGGGAGCCGCCGCCTCCGCGGGAGCGGGGGCAGCCGGGGCGGCCGCGTCTCCGCCCACCAGGCCGGAGATGTCCTCCCCGGGCTCGCCCAGAATGGCGATGGGCTGGGTGATGGGCACCACGTCCCCCTCGGGGTGGATGATTTTCAGCAGCGTGCCGCCGGCCTCGGCGTCCATGGTGATGGTCAGCTTGTCGGTCTCCATTTCAAAGAGGGGCTCTCCGGCGGCCACGGTCTCGCCCTCTTTTTTCAGCCACTTGGTGAGGGTGCCCTCCTCCATCATGAGACCCTGCTTGGGCATGATGACGATAGAAGCCATGAATGAATGCTCCTTCCAAATCGTTCGCCAGGGTCCCGGCGGGCCTCCCGGCGCCGGGCCGGGGCCGCTGCCGGGACCGGCGGCGGGTTAAAGTTCTTTTGGGGTTTTGGTTCTCTCAGAAGAGAGTAACGCAGAAATGACGCTCTTTTCAGCCGTGTTACGGACCCGGCGGGACAGGGGCGGGAGACGGACGCGTAGGCCCGTCCTCAAGGAGTGAGCGGGATAGCCAGCGGTTGCCTAGACGGTCGCCTAGACGGTCGCCGACCCCGTAACCCCTTTATAAAGGTATTTTTCTTAAGGAAACCTGTAAGCTTTCCTCAAAATCCCGGCCCGGTTGTCGAGCACCAAGGCCTGGTTAATCACCAGGGCCCGTAACGAGCTAAAGTTCTTTTGGTTACTTTTCTTTCAAGAAAAGTAACAAGCAGCCTTGCAGGCGTCTACGATTTCTTGGATGCTGGGGATGACGGCGGCCTCCAGGCCCGGGTTGAAGGGCAGGGGGCAGGCCTTGGCGCCGATGTGAACCGGGGCGGCGTCCAGATAGGGGAACACCATCTGACCCACCTGGGACACCACCTGGGCGCCCCAGCCGTTGTTCTGGTGAGCCTCGTGAACCACCACCAAGCGGCCCGTCTTCTTCACGCTCTCCGCCACGGTGTCATAGTCAAAGGGAACCAGGGTCCGGGGATCGATGACCTCGGCGGAGATGCCTTCCTTGGCCAGGGCGTCGGCGGCCTCCAGGGCCCGGCCCACGTAGAGCAGGTTGGCCACGATGGTCACGTCGGTTCCCTCCCGCTTCACGTCCGCCTTGCCGAAGGGGATCATGAACTCGGGATCGTCGGGCACCTCGCCCTTGGTGATGTAGAGGGCCTTGTGCTCAAAGAAGCAGACCGGGTTGTCGTCCCGGATGGCGGTGCGGAGAAGGCCCGCCGCCTCGGCGGGGGTGGAGGGGCAGGCCACCTTCAGGCCCGGGATGTGCATGAAGATGCTCTCCAGGGACTGGGAGTGGGTGGCGGCGTTGCCCCGGCCGGTGCCCTGCTGGCTCCGGAGAACCATGGGAATCTTGGCGTTGCCGCCGAAGACGTAGCGGGTCTTGGCCATCTGGTTGAAAATCTGGTCCGCGCAGACAAAGGCGAAGTCCCAGTACATCAGCTCCGCTATGGGGCGCATGCCCGCGCAGGCCGCGCCCAGGGCGGCGCCCACGATGGCGGACTCGGAAATCGGGGTGTTGCGGATCCGGTCCGTGCCGAACTCTTTATAGAGGTCCCGGGTGGTGCCGAAGACGCCTCCCAGCTTCTCCACGTCCTCGCCCATGACGAAGACCCGCTCGTCCCGGCGCATCTCCTCCTGAATGACCTGGCGGATCGCCTGTGCGTATGTCAGTTTAGCCATTGTTTCGTACCCCCTTAACCTTCATAGAACACGTCGTCCAGAACATGGGCCGGATCGGGCTCCGGGCTGTTCATGGCGAACTCCACCGCCGCTTCCATCTTCTTGGCCGCGGCGGCCTCAATCTCGTCCAGCTCCTGCTCGGTGGCCAGCTTCTGGGCCACGAGATACTCCCGGAAGCGTTTGATGGGGTCCCGGTGCTCCTTCCAGTCCTCGACCTCTTCCCGGGTCCGGTAGACCTCCGGGTCGCCGGTCCAGTGGCCCCGCCAGCGATAGGTCTTGCACTCAATGATGCTGGGCCCCTCGCCCTTGAGGGCCCGCTCCTTGGCCCGGGCAAAGGCCTCGTAGACCGCCACCACGTCGTTCCCGTCCACCGTCTCGCCGGGGATGCCGTAGCCCGCGCCGCGGACGGAGATGTCCTCCACGGAGGTGGACTGCCACACGGGCACCGTCATGCCGAACTGGTTGTTTTCCACCACGTAGACGCAGGGGAGCTTCCACACGGCGGCCATGTTGATGGACTCGTGGAAGGTGCCCTGGTTGCTGGCACCGTCCCCGAAGAAGGCCACCGCCACGTTGGGCTTTTTCTGCATCTTGAGAGCCAGGGCGCCGCCGGTGGCGATGGGGATGCCGCCGCCCACGATGGCGTTGGCCCCCAGGTTGCCCTTGGAGAAGTCCGCGATGTGCATGGAGCCGCTGCGGCCCTTGCAGTAGCCCGTGGCCTTGCCCATCAGCTCCGCCAGGGCCTTGTCCAGCTCGGCGCCCTTGGCGATGCAGTGGCCGTGCCCCCGGTGGGTGGAGGCGATGAGGTCCTCGTCCGTCAGCTGGGCGCAGACGGAGGCGGCCACCGCCTCCTCGCCGGTGTACAGGTGCACGGAGCCCCGGAGCTTGTTCTCCGTGAACAGCGTCCACGCCGTCTCCTCGAAGTCCCGGATCTCGTTCATCTTGTTATAAATCCAGAGACCTGTCTTTTTGTCGATCATAACTTGAACTCCTCCTTGTGTGTTCCAAATTTGGTTGTCCGGAGGCGAATCCGACCGATCCGCGCCCCGCGTCCAGGGCCGCCCGCCTCCCGGGGTTCCGGGCTTGGAGGCGGGGCCTCCCCGCCCTGGGCAGAGGACTTCCTGTGTACAGGACCAGTGTAGCACTCAAATTATCGATAATCAAGTATTTGTTATTTATGATTATAGCCAAACATTTCCCCGGTTTTTTGTGGGTTCCATAGATGCCGGTTCCTGGAAAAACGAAAAGGTTGAAAGAAAAGGTTGAGTCTATTCGCCAAAACTGATATAATTCCTATGAATTTTACAAAGGGAGAAAGGGGACGCGGAGCAGTGAAAAAGACAACTGCAATCGTCTATTCCAGCCGGAAGGGCAGCACCCGGCGCTACGCCGAGTGGCTGGCCAAGGACTGCGGGGCCGACCTGTTCCCGCTGGCGGAGGCGGTGGTGGACCAGCTGGCGGAGTACCGGACCGTGGTCTACGGGGGCTGCGTGTACAACGGGCTGATCGACGGCATTTCCTTTATTAAAAAGAATCGGGACGTGCTGCGGGACTGCCGGCTCTTCGTCTTCACGGTGGGCCTGACCCAGCCGGGGGACGAGGCCGCCTTCCAGCAGGTGCTGGACCGGAACTTCGAGCCCCAGGAGCTGGAGGGCCTCCGCTTTCACCACTTCCTGGGGGCCCTGGACTTCAAGAAGATGAGCCTGATGCAGCGGCTGATGATGCGGATTCTGAAAAAGTCCATCCAGCAGAAGCCCAAGGAGGCTAGGAGCGAGCTGGAGAACTACGTGCTCAAGGCCTATGGCGGGCAGGTGGACTTTACCAACCGGGCCTACATCCGGCCGCTGGTGGAGGAGATTTGCTCCCCGCCGGAGGCCTGAGAGTATGGAGCAGCGTGTCTGGCGCTGGGTCCGGCTGCTGACGGGGCTGGGCCTGGCGGCGGTGCTGCTGTGGACCGTGTGGCGCTTTTCCGACGGGGCGGAGAGCCCCGGGACGGGCCTCCACATGGCCCTGGTGGTGCCCGAGCAGGGCAGCGGGGGAGAGGCCCTCCTGGCCGCCCTGGAGGAGCTGGAGGAGGACTATGAGCTCCGGCTGGAGCTCCAGGACTTTCCCTCGGCGGCGGACCAGCGGCGCTTCCTCCGGCTGCTGCCGGAGACGGACGTGGACGGCGTGCTGCTGTGGCCCATCTCCGTCAACCAGGACGACTACGCCGGGGAGATGCAGGCCCTGCGGGAGGCGGGGGTGCCCCTGGTGGTGGTGGAGCGGGACGTGCAGCGGACGCTGCGGGACAGCTTCATCGGCAGCGGCTATAAGTCGGACCTGCTGGTGCTGAGCCAGAGCCTCCGTTCCCTGCGGAAAAACGACTGCTTCGCCGTGGGGAACCGCTCCGGCGGGGACGGGGGCCAGGTGGCGGAGCTGCTGGTGTTCCGCCGGGCGAGGGCGGGGAGCCTGGGCTCCGTGCCCCAGGACATGAAGCTCCGGCAGCTGGCGGCCAATCCCCCGGAGGGCTACCGGGCGGCGGACTACCTCCGGCTGGAGGGGAGCAACACCCTCCAGCTGAAACAGCGCCTGGCGGAGCTCTTCGCCGGGGCCCAGTCGCCGGACCTCTTTTTCAGCCTGGACGCCACGCTGTCCGCCGCGGCGGCCTCCGCCAAGCGGGACACGGGCAGCGGGGTACACCTGCTCTGCTACGGCGGGGAGGACCTGGCGGACCTGGAGGGCAACGTGGTGGACGGGCTGGTGACCTCCCGGCCGGAGGTGGCCGTCACCATCGGCGTGCGCTACCTGCGGGACCTCTGCCGGGACTACTGGGTCCCGGCCTCCATGGATTCGGGGATCACCCTCCGGACCACCGAGGAGCTGGAAAAACGCTTTTGGCTGGTGAGCAACGATGAATGAGCTGGAACACAAGCTGTTTGCCAAGGCCCTGGAGAACCTCTACGGCAGCGTGCTGCTGGGGGAGGACCAGGCTCTGGCCTATGTGGAGCACCTGATCCACCTGAACCGGGCCCTGGGGGACGCGGCCCACTGCCGCTGGCCCCTGGCGGGGGAGGCGGAGCTGATCCGCCGGGTTCAAGAGGCCTGCTGGCCGGAGCGGGCGCTGGAAATCCGCCTGGAGGAGGGGCTGCCGGCGGCCCTCTGCGTGGGGCGGGAGGCCCTGTTTGCCCCGGTGTGCCGCCTGCTGCTGGAGGCGGCGGAGGCGGGAGGCTTCCCCACCGCCCTGGAGCTGGGGCGGCGGGAGGGCGTCCTGGAGTACCGGCTGCTGCTGGGGACGGAGGTCTGGCGCCGGGGGGTGGTGGACCATGGGTGAGACGGGCCGGAAGCTGCCCGGGGGACTGCGGCAGCGGATCCGGATTTTCAGCTCCGCCGTCATGCTGATCGTCCTGGCGGTGGGCTGCCTGATGTGCGGCACCACGGTGCGCAGCATGTGGCGCTATCAGGAGGCCACCACCCAGCTCCGGGAAATTCAGGAGCTGAAGTCGGAGCTCAGCCGGGTCAGCGAGCTGCTCCAGAGCAGCCTGGTGGACGGGGAGGACAGCCTGCCGGAGTGCGTGGCCGCCTGGGAGGGCCTGTCGGTCCGGATCAGCGAGCTGAAGCTGCCCGCCTCGGGCACGGTGGGGCTGCTGGCGGAGAACCTCAAGGCCTATCAGCGGAACACCGCCGGGGACTTTTACCGGCTGGCCAACGGCGCGGGGGGCCCGGAGTTCCCGGAGCTCTACGCCCGGGTCCTGGCCCAGCAAGAGGACCGGCAGTTCCTCTGCGACCTGCTCCTGGGCCGCCTGTCGGAGCATTTGAGCCAGCGCTACCCCAGCCTGGCCCGGGAGAGCGGCATCCTGATGGGCCTGGGGGTGGCGGTGTTCGCCTATTTGCTGCTGCTGACGGGGATCTTCTCCCAGAGCTTCTCCCGGGACCTCTGCCGGCCGGTGCAAATGCTGGCCGCCCAGGCGGAGGAGATCATGGAGGGCCGCTACGGCATGGAGGACCTGCCGGTGATCCGGGAGGACGAGCTGGGCTATCTCACCGGGGCTTTCAACGAGATGAAGAACCGGGTCCGGGAGCACTTCCGGGACCAGGAGGAGCTGTGGCGCCTGGAGGCGCTGTTGCAGGAGGCGGAGTACCGGGCCCTCCAGTCCCAGGTGAACCCCCACTTTCTCTTCAACGTCCTGGGCCTGGCCACGGAGGCGGCGCTGACGGAGGACGCGGACCGGACGGTGGACATCCTGGAGAACATCTCCTACATGCTCCACTACAGCCTCACCAGCGTCCGGGAGGACGCCTGGCTGGCGGACGAGCTGAAAATGGTCCGAGCCTACCTCTTCTTGCAGCAGCGGCGCTTCGGGGACCGGGTGAGCTTCTCCATGTCCCTGCCGCCGGAGGTCCCGGCCCTGCGGATTCCGGGGATGACCCTCCAGCCCGTGGTGGAGAACGCCGTGAAGCACGGCGTGGAGCACATGACCGCCGGGGGCCGGGTGGAGGTGCGGCTGGCCTGGACGGAGGAGGCGGCGGAGCTCTGCGTCCGGGACAATGGCGGGGGCATTCCCGCCGGGCGGCTGGAGGCCCTGAACCGGGGGGAGGCCGCCGGGGAGAGCGGCGGGTCCACGGGCCTGGGCCTGGCCAACGTCCGGGGCCGGATGCTGATGTTCTACGGCCGCCCGGACCTGATGCGGATAGAGAGCGAGGAGGGCCGGGGTACCGCCGTGTACCTCCGCTACCCCAGGGGGAAGGAGGCTTCCGATGTATCAAATCCTGATCGCCGATGACGAGCGCAAGGACCGGAACATCGTCAAGATTCTGCTGGAGCGGCGTTACGCCGGGCAGTTCCGCGTGTGGGAGGCGGAGAACGGGCAGCAGGCCCTGGAGATTCTCCGGCAGGAGGAGATCCAGCTGGTGCTGCTGGACATCAACATGCCCGGGCTCAGCGGGATCGACGTGCTCCACAGCCTGGAGACCCGGCCCTACATCATCATGCTGACGGCCTACGACCATTTCGTCTACACCCGGGAGGCCCTGCGCTGCGGGGTCCGGGACTACCTGCTCAAGCCCCCCATGCGGGAGGAGTTCTACCAGGCCGTCGGCCGCTTCCTCCAGGACCAGGAGCGGAGCCGGAGCGTCTTCACCCGGGAGCTGGCCCAGCAGCTGATGTACTACGGCGACCGGGGGAAGATGGAGGCGCTGCTGGACCTGACGGGCATCCGGGGCCGCCTGGCCCTGTGCGGCCTGGTGGACATGGAGCTGGAGGACGGGGAGGGCCTCCTGGATGAGATCGAGGGCTTTCTGAACCGCTGCCGGACGGGGTACGCCGCCGCCCGGCGGGAGGGGGGCGCGGCGGTGTTCCTCTTCTGCCGGGAGGAGGGGGAGGCCCCGGAGGCCCTGGAGACCCTGGTGCGGCTGGCCCGCTATTTGGAGGGGAACCTCTGCGCCGGGGTCCAGCTGCGCACCGGGCCCCTGGCTCCGGCGCCCGGGGGCTACCCCGAGGCCTTTCTGAGCCTGGCGGAGCCCGCCGGGGAGGGCGGGGAGGCCGTCCCCGTGATCCGCCAGGCGGAGCTGGAGCAGGCGGTGCGCCGGAGGGACCACGGCGGCGTCATGGCAGCCCTGCGGCCGGTGCTGGAGGCCCTGGGGGACCCGGGGCGGGAGGACCTGCTGAAATATCAGCTCCTGATCGCCCTGAGCCAGTGCGGGCGGCAGTTCCAGGCCCAGGAGGACCGGCAGGAGGGGAGCCGCCGCCTCAGCGGCCTCATCGGCGCCCACGGGCGGGAGCGGATCACGGACCTGGCGGCCCGGTATGTCCGCTGGCTGCTGGGGGAGTGCCGGGGGACGGGACGGCCCCAGAACAACACCGTCCAGCTGGTGCTGGACAGGGTCCGGGAGGACTGCGGCCGCCCCTGGAGCATCGACTCCCTGGCGGACAGCCTCCACGTGAACGCCTATTACCTCAGCCACCTCTTCAAGGAGCACACCGGACAGTGCTTCACCGACTACCTGGCGGAGCGCCGGATCGAGCGGGCGGTGGAGCTGATGCGGACCACCGACCTGAGCCTGGCCCAGATCGGGGAGCGGGTGGGCTACGCCGACCCCAACTATTTCAGCCGGGTCTTCAAGAAGCGCAGGGGCGTAGGGCCCCGGGAGTTCTCCCGGGACTGGAAAACCCGCACGGATTTGCGGGACTAGCACAAAATTGTTTTCACAGCCGGGGCCGCGGGGAAAACCTGCGGCCTTTCTTTTGGGAAAAAGCAAAGCCGTGCTATAAAGCTGCACAGCAGTGTATGGAGAAACGGGGGCATTTTTTGTATTATTCATAAGGGAAGCATCTGCCCCCCCAAATCTTGTGATTGATGAAAGGAAGAGAACTATGAAAAAGTTGTTTGCCCTGCTCCTCACTCTGGTGATGGCCCTGTCCCTGGCCGCCTGCGGCGGCGGGAACGGCGGCGCGTCCTCCTCCGGCGGCTCCTCCTCCGACGGCGGCGCCAAGGTCCTGCGCCTGAGCACCCACCTCTCCAGCGACCACAGCACCATGCAGATGGCCGCCAAGTTCAAGGAGATTCTGAAGGAGAAGTCCGGCGGCTCCCTGGACGTGGAGTTCTACACCGACGGCCAGCTGGGCGGCCAGACCGAGAACTGCGAGTCCCTGAAAGCGGGCACGGTGGATATGACCATCATTGACACGGGAACCCTGGCCAACTACAACCCCAAGGCCGGTATCCTGGATATGCCCTATCTGTTCGCCAGCAAGGACCAGGCCATTGCCGCCGTCAGCGGCGACGTGGGCCAGGAGTTCATGAGCATGGTCACCGAGTCCACCGGCATCCGGCCCATCAGCATCCAGACCATCGCCTTCCGCAACACCCTGCTGAAAGACAAGACCATCGACTCCCTGGCCGACTTCCAGGGCGTGAAGGTCCGTATCCCTGAGAACCCCTCCATCGAGGCCTGCTTCTCCGCCCTGGGCGCCACCCCTGTGGCCATCCCCTCCGGCGAGGCCTATACCTCCGTGCAGACCGGCGTCACCGACGGCCTGGAGGGCAACTGCGAGTACATCGCCCAGCAGAAGTTCTATGAGGTGGCCAACGTCTGCTCCCTCACCGAGCACGTCATGACCTTCACCGCCTTCTGCATCAGCGACTCCGTCTATCAGTCCCTGAGCGCCGAGCAGCAGACGGCGATCAATGAGGCCGCCGTGGAGTCCATGGAGTTCTTCTATGACCTCTATGAGGAAATCGACGCCAATGCCATCAAGGCCATGGAGGACGGCGGGGTGACCTTCCACGAGCTGGACAAGGCCCCTCTGATGGACGCCTGCGCCCCCGCCCTGGAGAAGTTCGTCTCCGACAACGGCCTGGAGGATATGTACGCCGCCATTCAGGCCCTGGCCTGAGATTCCGCCGTTAAAGGGTGACGCGTATGAAAGCTGTAAAAGTCGTCCGTAAAATTGCCGACGCCCTCATTGTGGCCCTGTTTGCCGCCCTGGTGGTGCTGGTGCTGATCCAGGTGTTCACCCGCACGATGCACATGTCCCAGACCTGGATCGACGAGATTTCCAAGTTCGTGTTCGTCTGGCTGACCTACCTGGGCGGCTCCGTCACGGTGAGCCGGGGCATGAACATCACCTTCGACCTGATTCTGGAGAGCGTGAAGGGGAAGACCTTCAAGATTCTCTTCACCCTGGTGAACATCTGCACGCTGATCTTCCTGGTGGCCATGCTGGTGCTGGGGTCCCAGAACGCCTGGGCCAACCGGGTGCAGACCTCCACCATGACCAACGTGAACATGGGATTGATGAATCTGGCGATTCCCATCGGCTGCATCCTGATGATCGGCGCCCAGATTGAGTACTATTTCCGCACGCTGAAAGAGAGAGAGGAGGAAGAGTCCAAATGATGATGCTCGTGGCGTTTATCGTCTTTATGATCCTCCTCTTCATGGGGGTGCCCATCGCGTTTTCCATGGGCCTGGGCTCCCTGCTGGGCCTGCTGGTCTCCGGCAATCCCCTGTCCGTGGTGGGCCAGCGGCTCTTCTCCGGCATCAACTCCTTCAGCCTCATGGCCATCCCCTTCTTCATGCTCTCCGGCGAGCTGATGGACAAGGGCGGCATCTCCCGCCGCCTGGTGAACTTCGCCCACTCTCTGGTGGGCCACATCACCGGCGGCCTGGGCATGGTGGACATCCTGACCAGCATTATCTTCGCCGGTATCTCCGGCTCCGCCGCCGCGGACACCGCGGCCGTGGGCGCGATTTTGATCCCGCCCATGAAGGAGCGGGGCTATCCCGCCGGTCTGGCGGCGGTCATCCAGGCCACCGCCGGTTCCCTGGGGCCCATCATCCCCCCCAGCCTGACCATGATTATCTACTGCTCCCTGACGAACCTGTCCATCGGCGAGTGCTTCATGGCCGGTGTGATCCCGGGCCTGATTATCGGCCTGGGCACCATGATCGTCACCTACTTCTACGCCAAGAAGCTGGGGATCAAAGGCGAGCGCCGGGCCACCCTGAAGGAGGTCTGGACCGCCACCAAGCAGGCGGGCCTGGCCATCATCATGCCGCTGATTATCATCGGGGGCATCGTGGGCGGCTTCTTCACCGCCACCGAGGCGGGCGCCATCGCGGTGCTCTACGCCCTGATCGTGGGCATGTTCGTGTTCAAGGAGTTCGGCGTGAAGGACCTTCCCGCCATCTTCCTCAACGCCGCGGCCTCCTCCTCCATGGCCCTGCTGATCGTGGCGGCGGCCAATGTGTTCAGCTGGCTGGTGGCCTATGTGAAGCTCCCCACCATCATCGTGAACTTCCTGGTGTCCCTGACCTCCAGCAAGTACGTCATCATGATCCTGCTGGTGATCTTCCTGCTCTTCGTGGGCATGTTCATCGAGACCCTGTCCGCCACCATCATCGTGGCCCCCATCCTGATGCCCGTGGCCGCCCAGTACGGCATCCACCCCATCCAGTTCGCGGTGGTCATGGTCATCACCCTGGTGTACGCGGGCGTGACGCCTCCCGTGGGCGGCGTGCTGTTCATCACCATGGGCGTGGCCAAGGTGAAGCTGAAGGACACCCTCCGCTACCTGCCCGCCTACCTGGGCCTGGTGTGTGTCTGCCTGCTGCTGCTGATCTTCTTCGAGGGCACCTCCACCTTCCTGCCCAACCTGCTCTTCGCGAAATGACCCTGAAAACCGCGGCACAGGCGTGCCGCGGTTTTTTTGCCCCCCGGGGGAAGAGGAAGGGAATATTGACATTGGTTTCCTCAGGCCGTATAATGGGAGAAAATTTCCAGTTTTTTTACAGTAAGGAGACCGTGCCATGGGATATGAGGAGAACGGCGGCGGCCTGACGCACCGCAAAGTCTTTCGCGAGGAGATCCGCAGCGCCATCCGGGACGCCATCTTCGCCGGGGAGCTGGGGCCCGGGGACCGGATCATCGAGACCTTCTGGGCCAAGGAGCTGGGCGTCTCCCAGGGCCCCGTCCGGGAGGCCATCCGGGACCTGGAGGCCCAGGGCCTGGTGGAGACGGTGCCCTTCAAGGGCTCCCGGGTCCGGACGCTGACGGAGAAGGACGTCCGGGACAACTACAGCGTCCGGATCTGCCTGGAGTCCAAGAGCGTCCGGGACGCCATCGACCAGCTGCCGGAGGGGGGCATGACGGAGCTGACGGAGCAGCTCCAGGAGATCGTGGAGGAGATGGACCGCCACGCCGGGCAGGGGGACCTGCGGCGCTTTACCGAGTGCGACACGGCCTTCCACCGGGCCATCATCGACGCCACGGGGAACCAGGTGCTGCTGCGGCTGTGGGAGCAGTGCAACATGCGGAACTGGTTCAGCGTCTCCGCCCTGACGGAGTCCGTCAGCCTCAAGCAGCTCCAGCGGGGGCACCAGCGGCTGCTGGAGCAGCTCCGGGCCCGGGACAGGCGGGGGGCGGTGTCCACCATCGAGGACCATTTAACCAGCTTGATGGACGGCTTCATCCGGGGCGTCCGGCCTTGAGGAGGCATTGAAATGGAACATTGGGTGACCTATTTGGAGACGGGGTCCCAGGACCCCTATTACAACCTGGCCTTTGAGGAGTACGTGCTGGCCCGCCGGCGGGAGGGGGACTACCTCCTCCTCTGGCAGAACGACAATACCATTGTCATAGGGCAGAACCAAAACGCGGAGGAGGAGATCAACCGGGCCTTCGTGGAGGCCCACGGCATCCGGGTGGTCCGGCGGACCACCGGCGGCGGCGCGGTGTACCACGACCTGGGGAACCTGAACTACTCCTTCATCACCGACGCCGGGGACGCGGAGCGCCTCACCATGGAGCGCTTCACCCTGCCGGTGACGGCGGCCCTCCGGGGCCTGGGGCTCCGGGCGGAGGCCGGGGGCCGGAACGACATCCTGGTGGAGGGCCGGAAGGTGTCCGGCACCGCCCAGCGGCTGCTGAACGGCCGGATTCTCCACCACGGGACCCTGCTCTTCCAGGCGGACCCGGGCATGGTGGCGGGGGCGTTGCAAGTGGCCCCGGAGAAGTTCCGTTCCAAGAGCGCCAAGTCCGTCCGGAGCCGGATTGGGAACATCCGGGACTTCCTCCCTGTTGACATGGACCTGCGGGCTTTCTGGGATTACCTGAAAGGCGCCCTGGCGGGGGAGGGCTTCGCGGAGGGCGCCCTGACGGCGGAGGAGCTGGAGGCCGTGGCGAGGCTGCGGGAGGAGAAGTACGCCACCTGGGAGTGGAACTTCGGCCACTCCCCGGCCTATGACCTGTCGAACC
>CAMXNV010000027.1 GCA_947245315.1 uncultured Oscillibacter sp.
CGCAGGTGGCGGAGAGGCGGAGGCGGTCGATCTCGTCGTTGGTGGAGGCGTCCTTTGCTATATAGGTGTCTGTGTGCGGGATATAGGCCTCCGGCTGGTAGTAGTCGTAGTAGGAGACAAAGTACTCCACAGCGTTGTTGGGGAAGAACTCCTTGAACTCCGCGCAGAGCTGAGCGGCCAGAGTCTTGTTGTGGGCCAGGACCAGGGTGGGCCGCTGGACGGCCTCGATGACCTTGGCCATGGTGAAGGTCTTGCCGGAGCCGGTGACGCCCAGGAGGACCTGTTCCTTGAGCCCGTTCTCGATGCCCGCCGCCAGGGCGGCAATGGCCTCCGGCTGGTCGCCGGAGGGCTGGTATTCCGATACGACTTGAAATTTCGGCATGGGGACCTCCTGTGGGGGTTTGGTGGGTATTAGGATAGCATATTTTTAGGGAGAACGCAACGTTTGTTCGATAATTTTTTTCGGAGGGAAGGGGATTGGGCCTGTGGGGGTAATCCTTAACGCCCTGGGGGAACTCCCTCAGTCGCCGCCGGAGGCGGCGACAGCTCCCTCGGAGAGGGAGCCTTGGGTTTTGCTCACCCAAAATACCCCGACTCCGAAAACGAAATAAAATCATTATCGGCGACAATGATATGATCCCTCAGCTCCACCTGAATGGCCGCGAGGGCGGCCTGAGCCCTCTCCGTCGCCGCGTGGTCGTCCGGAGACGGCAGCGCCACCCCGCTGGGGTGATTATGGGCCAGCACCACATACGTGGCCCCGCTCAAAAGCGCGTTCTCCACCAGCTTCCGCACGTCCAGCCACACCCCGGAGGCGCTGCCCTCCCCCAGGCGCTTGCAGACCAGCAGCTTGCCCTTGCGGTCCAGGCAGAGCTCGTAAACCGCCTCGTTTCGCTCCTGGGAAAACAGGCGGAGCAGGTAGACCCCCAAGCTCCGGGTATTGTCCAGAATGATGTCCTTCTCCGCCGCCGCCAGGTCCGCCTTCTGGGCCGCCAGGGCCGTCAGGCGCAGCAGGATCGCGGCGCTCTCCCCTACCCCGTCCACCTGCTTCAAAATCTCCAGGGGCGCATTCAGCACCCCGTGCAGGCTGCCGAAGCGGTCCACCAGGGCGTGGGCTATGGGATTCGTATCCCGCCGGGGGATGGCGTAGTACAGCAGCAGCTCCAGGACCTCGTGGTCGGCGAAGCCGTTCAGGCCGCTCTCCAGAAAACGCCGGCGCACCCGCTGGCGGTGCTGGTCGTGGACTCCCATACGGCTCACCTCCCCCTGCGCGCCGGACCCTCCGCTCAGGGCGGGGCTGGGGCGCGCAATGTTTGAGTCATCATAGCATATTTGGGGAACGCCGTCAATCTTTGGGGGCGGAAAGGGAGTGTCTGAACGCGCATTTTATGATGTTTGATGTTTCTCCGGCATGATGTAGGGGCGATTATGAATCGCCCGTCCTCCGGGAAGTCCGGTGTTTGAAGAGGACGGGCGGCTAATAGCCGCCCCTACAATAAAACCTGCCAATCGGACACTCCCAAAAAGGGCTTGCACTCTTCCCGCCAAACGAATATAATAAAAGCAATTTCCGCCCCCGTTTCTCCAACGGTTTCATTATTTCTAAGGAGGGGAGCTGCAAGCCCTATGAAAGAGCGCAGGAAGCACAGCCGGATCACCGTCAACCAGCCCGCGTGGATATATGACTTTGAAGAAAACGCCTCCCCGGTCAACCTGGAGGACTGCCTGATCGTGGACATCAGCGAGAGCGGGGCGTGCATTCAATGCGCCTCCTGCTACCAGGAGGGCCAGCCCTTCGCGTTCACTTATCAGGACCTCATGGAGAACGGGCTCCGCCCGGTGGTGGGCGTGGTGATGTGGAACAAGCGGCATTCGGAGGGGAGCTACCGGCACGGTGTCAAGTTCCTTGGGCTGAGCACCCAGATGCTCCGCAAAATTCAGGAGCAGGTGATCCGCATGACCCAGAGGGGCGGCGGGGACGGCGAGGCGTAAGGGCCCCCTTCCCGGGGCGGGGCCTTTGTTCGTCTCAACCGTTCCAAATTCAAAGCCTCCGGCTTAGCCGGAGGCTTGCGCAGGCTCTGAACTGCGGGGCCGTTTACCGGCCACGGCGCTTTGCCTAATAGAAACCGCCCACCAGCCTCGCTGGTGGTTTTTTCTTTCCAAAGGACAGGGCCCCGTCTCACAGGCTTACGCCAGCGCCTCTTGAAACACCTTCAAAAGCTGCTCCTGGTGAAAGGGCTTATCCACGAAGCCCTTGGCCCCAATGGCCTTGGCCCGCTCAAACGTGTCCTCATAGGCCAGGGAGGAGATCATCACAATTCGGGCGTCCGGGTTCTTTTTCAGGATGATCTCCGCGGCGTCCAGCCCGTCCATGCCCTGCATAATGATATCCATGGTCACCAGGTCCGGCTGTACCTCGGCGTAGCGCTCGATGGCCTCCTCGCCGCTGCGGCAGTGGGCCGCCACCTCGTAATCCGTCCCCTTTAAAACGTCCTCCAGCTGAACCCGGACCAGCCGGGAATCGTCTACCACCATCACTCGCTTACTCATTCGCTATACTCCCTTCATTCCGCCTCGTTGGAACCGGCCCCGCCCTCCTGGGCGCTGGGCACGTGGTGGATCAGCTGGGCGCCCTCCCGCTGCTCGTCGGCGTAGGTGAGGATGAACTGCGCCTCCTGGCCCTCCGGCTCATAGCGCCCATGGTAAAACACCGGGGCGCCGAAGTGGGCCGGCACCTGGGTGGCCCGGTACATGGCCCCCACGATCTTGCCGCAGAGCACGTTGAAATACTCCTTGCTGAACTCCTCCACGTCCTCCGGCGTCACCGCCTCCTCGTGGAAGGAGTTGCGGGCCATGCGGGCCAGCAGACTGGTGTCCGCGCAGAGGGTGAGGCTGGTCCCGAAGCCCTTGTCAAAGGTGATGTGGACCGTGCACAGGTCCTCCCCCAGGGGCTGCTCCCCCTGGCGCAGGCGGACCCCGGCGGTCCGCTCCGTCACGTCCTGGAGGGCCTGGTCCAAAATTCGCGCAAGCTCTTCCTTTGTCGCGGCAGTATTCATACGTCTCCCCCCGGCTCTCAGTAATAGTTGGGACTGCTCTGCTTGCCCGGCTCCAGCACCCGCTGGATCCGCTCCAGCAGGTCGTCGGGGGTGAAGGGCTTCAGAATATAATCGGAGATTCCCAGCTTGATGCCCTCCATGACGGACTTTCTGTCCTCCAGGCCGGTCAGCATAATCACCGGAATGTCGGCCCGGTCCTCCATGGCGCGGATGTCCCGCAGGGTCTCAAAGCCGTCCTTGGGGACCATGCGGATGTCCAGCAGGATCAGGTCGGGCTTCTCCTGCTCCAGAAACCGCAGGGCCCGGACGCCGGAATTGACGGTGACCACATCGTAATATTTCTCCAGGGCGTCCGTGATCCGCAGCAAAATGGTGGCCGCGTCGTCCACCGCTAAGATGCGCTTTCTGTAGCTTCTTCTTCTCGTTTGAGTCATCTGCTTCCCGTCTCCTTTTCAAGTTTGCTCAGAAGCCGGTTGAACAGGGCTTCCGCGTTGTCGTCCTCATAGAGCTTCAGCTGTCCCCGGATCTCCTCCAGGCCCTCCACCGCCTCCTGGGGCAGCTGGTGGCGCAGGAGCTCCTCCACCATGGCGGCGCACTCCCTGGAGCGGAAATGCTCCAGCTCGTTCAGGGCCGTTCCCACCTGCTCCCGCAGCGCCTCCATGGGCAGGGGGGGCAGCTTTTCCGCCTGGGGGACGTCCTGACGCCGCCGCTCCAGGAGGCGGCCTATGTTCTCCAGCAGCGCCTCGTAGTGTTCCATCAGGTTGGGGAACTGCCGGGCGATGAACTCCGTGTCCCCCGCCGAGGCGGCGTTCTCCTGGGCCCGGGCCATGTTGGAAACGTCCATGGCCCCGATGTTGGCGGAGGCGCTCTTGAGCCCGTGGACCTCCACCTGATAGCGGGCGATGTCGGACCCGGCCAGCTCCCGCAAAAGCTCCCTCTTGCGGCAGCCGTCCATATAGTAGAGCTCCAGCAGCTCCTCGAAGCCCGCCTCATCGCCAACATAATAGCGGGACGCGGCGTCGATGTCAATCCCCTCGATCCGGAAAGCGCTCAAATCCGTGGCGGCCGGCGGCGCGTCCCCGGCCTGGGCCTGCTGCCGGCGCTCCTCCGGCACCCAGCGGGCCAGGAGCTGGCCCAGCTCCCT
This sequence comes from uncultured Oscillibacter sp., assembly GCA_947245315.1. Taxonomy (GTDB): domain Bacteria; phylum Bacillota; class Clostridia; order Oscillospirales; family Oscillospiraceae; genus Oscillibacter. Next base: position 4,201 of record CAMXNV010000027.1, read on the forward strand.
CCGGTCCAGGGGCTTGGCGATGAAGTCCTGGAAGCCCTTCTCTAAAAAGCGCTCCCGCATGCCCGACATGGCGTTGGCCGTCAGGGCGATGATGGCGGGGGCGGTCCCGTTCTCCCCGCAGTCCCGGCGGATGATCTCCGCCGCCTCGATGCCGTCCATGACGGGCATCATGTGGTCCATGAAGATGATGTCATAGCGGTTTTGGCGCACCAGCTCGATGGCCTCCGGCCCGCTCTCGGCCTCGGTGAGGTCGAAGGCGTAGCTCTTCAAGAAGCCCCGGGCCACCTTGCGGTTGACCAGGTTGTCGTCCACCAGGAGGACCTTCACCCCGGGGGCGGAGAAGGCCACGGCCCGCTCCTGCTCCGACGGGAGGAGCTCCGGCGCCTCCGAGATGGGCCTCCGGTCCACGATCTTCTGGGGGATGGTGAAGGAGACCACGGTCCCCTCCCCGTAAACGCTCTCCACGTTGATGGAGCCCCCCATCAGCTCCACCAGGTGCTTGACGATGGCCAGCCCCAGGCCGGTGCCCTCCACGCTGCGGTTCCGCTTGGCGTCCACCTGGCGGAAGTCCTCAAAAATCTTCTCCAGGTCCTCCTGCCGGATGCCGCAGCCGGTGTCCTCCACCCGGAAGGTAATCAGCTCCTCGTCCTCTTTTTCGCCGGGCCTGCCGGTGACATAGGCCCGGACGTAGCCCTCCTTTGTGAACTTGACGGCGTTGTTCAGGATGTTGATCAGAATCTGCTTGATCCGCCCCTCGTCTCCGTTGTACCGGCAGGGCAGGGAGCGGTCGCACTCGTATTTCATAATCAGCCCCCGCTTGGAGGCCGCCAGGTCCATCATGCCCACCACCTCGTCCACCACGGTCTTCAGGTGGTAGTCCGCGTACACCAGCTCCATCTTGCCCGCCTCCACCTTGGAGAGGTCCAGGATGTCGTTGATGATGGCCAGCAGGTTTTTGGCCGCGGACTGTACGTCCTTGGCATGTCCATAGATGGCGGGGTCCTCCGATTCCTCCATGATAATATCGTTCAGCCCTATGATGGCGTTCATGGGGGTCCGGATCTCGTGGGACATGTTGGCCAGGAATTCGCTCTTGGCGATGTTGGCCTTTTCCGCCTGCTGCCGGACCCGCTTGATCTCATTGATATAGGCCTTGACATCCGTCATGTCCAGAATCAGGATGACGCAGCCCTGCTTCCGGCCGTTCTCGCCGAGAATCTGCTTGCTGTGGCACTCGTAGTACTGCCCGTTGATGGAAAAGCTCCAGGGGACGTTCTCGTTGAGCATCTCCTCCCGGAAGTCCTCCACCACCCGGATGTCCTCCCCCAGCTTGTGGGCGGGCAGGCTGACGAAGATCTGGGCGGCGGCTCGGTTGTAGCTGATGAGCCGGTCGTGGTTGTCCAGGGCGATGACCCCGTCTCCCAGGCTCTCCAGCACCTTCTCCGCCGCCAGGCGGCGGAAGTCGTAGTTCCGGCGGCTCCACACCACGATGACCACCATGGACATGGAGATGGCCAGGGTGATGGGCGTCAGGTCGAACACCTTGGTGAGCTTGCACACGTAGGCCGCCAGCATGATAATGGGCATGGTGGAGATGAAGAGGATGGTCTTATACTGGCGGTTGATCCGCCGGTCCGAGCGCTGGCGGATGGCCCGCACCAGGGTGTGGATGCAGAGCGCGTAGGGGATGGCGATGCGGGTCATCATGAACAGGGCGTACAGGGGCCCGTAGGCGATGCTGATGTAGTGAAAGCCGCTCTCGGCAGCCAGCCACTGAAACTCCCGGTAAAACAGGCCGTTCCAGTTGAAGAACACGGTGGGCAGGATGAAGAAGTTGATCGCCCCCAGGACGCCCAGCAGCCTCTTGGGCGGGGAGGCGTAGCAATAGGCGTATGTAAACCAGCAGTAGCACAGGGGCACAAAGGCGGAGCCCACGTTTTCCACGGTCACCGCCGTCACGGCGGCCTCCAGGGTGGGGGCGGTCACCTCCAGCAGGTAGCCCACGTTCTGCACCAGGGAGCCGCACATGATGAAAATCAGCAGCTTCTGCTCCTGGGCCCCGGACCCGTTGATCAGCAGCGCCAGGGCCACGAAAATCAGGCATATGCCGAAGCACGCCAGCGCGATGACAAAGTTTTCCATTCTCTTCTCACCTGCCAAAATCGTTCGCCTTCTGCTTGCGCAAAAGAGCGCTTGGGGGTTGCTTGAAGCATGCCGGAACGCCCAAGCGGCCTTTTCCGCCGCTCTGCGTTAAACCGCCCCGCCGCCTTGCCCGGCGGGCCGAAAATCCGGGGCGTTCTCCGGCGCTTTTACAATAGTATATTTTAACTATGCTGTCAAGAAATACAACCCAACATTTTTTAGTTTATACAGCTTCGATTTTAAAAGGCCCCCCTTTCCCCGCAAATTTGCCGCGGAAGCCCCGCCGGACGGTCCTCCCGCAGCTTCGCCATCCCGGCTTGCCTTCCCCGGCGGGCTATGATATAATCAGAGCGGAACCCCCGGAATTCCCGGAGAGGAGGAACGCGCCGTGAAGAGAACCCTTGCCGCCCTGGCCCTGCTGGCCCTGGCGCTTCTTATGATAGCGGGCCGCCCTCACGGAGGCGGCGAATCCGACCTGGATGCCGTCAGCCGCAGCCCGGCGGCCCGGCTGGAGCTGCCGGACGGGGCCTCGGCTTACGTGGACGGCGAGATGGCCTCCCTCCGTTCGCTGGCCGGTCTGGCGTTGGTGGCGGCGCCGCTGTCCCCCGCCGATCAGGAGGGGGACTGGCTGTATCGGATTGTGTTCAACCCGGCGGACCGGGTGGAGAACGCCCGGGAGATCACCGTCTCGTTTCATGAGCACTATGTTCAGATCAACACGGAGTACTACCAGACGCCCCAGGGCGTGGACTATGAAAGCGTCCTCCAGTGGGCGGAAGCCAAATTCGACTACTTCCTAAAGTGAACCGTCTATCGGAGGTCAGGCCCCCATCTGCCGTTGATCCGTAGGCCTCCCACAGGAGTGATTGAAAAAATAAAGCCGGGCGGCTATTCGGAGTAATAGCCGCCCCTTTGGCTGTTCCGGGGGCCTTGGAAAATGCTTCCAAGCATGGGAGGTGGGAATATACAAAGGCTTTTAGAGGGCCTGGAAGCCTCCGAGCGTGCAAAGAACGGCTGAATTTACAGAAACTTCATGAAACCGCCTTGTGACTTTCCCGGTTCTGTGATATACTGCGATATAATTTCGCAGATTCTTGGACTCTCAAAATTTGCAGTCCGCGCTCCCCCGCGCTTTTCCCCTGAAAGGAGTTATTGCATACATGGACCAAAACAACAACAAAAAACCGGACCAGAATAAAAACAGCAACTGGCGGGGCTTTATCCACCTGATCTGCTGGGCCGTGCTGCTGGCGGTGCTGGTGAGCTACGCCACCACCTACATGACCAGCATGGGCCGCCAGGCCAGCTCCGTGGAGCTGGAGTACAGCCGGTTCCTGGACATGCTGGACGCCGGAGAAGTGGCCGCCGTGGACTTTGACAACAGCGAGTCCATCCTGGTCATCACCCCGGTGGACGGCTACGTCTACACCGACGGGGAGGGAACGGCTTACACCAAGGCCACCTTTGAGGACGAGACCCCGGGCTACACCTTCACCAACGCCCTGGGCCAGGAGCAGAGGACCTTCCTGAAATTCTTCACCGTCCAGCTCCAGTCCTACGACGCCATCGTGGAGCACATCCGGGAGCTGGACCAGGCGAACCCCTCCGGCGGGGAGGGCATCCGCATCAACCAGGACTACCAGCCCCCCATGAGCCCCATCCTCCTCTTCCTGGTGAACCTGGCCCCCTTCTTCATCATCATCCTGGTGATGAGCCTGGTCATGAACTGGATGGCCAAGAAGGGCATGGGCGGCATCGGGGGCATCGGAGGCGTGGGCAAGTCCAACGCCAAGGTCTATATGGAGAAGTCCACCGGCGTCACCTTCCGGGACGTGGCCGGGCAGGACGAGGCCAAGGAGTCCCTGACGGAGATCATCGACTTCCTCCACAACCCCGGCAAGTACACGGAGATCGGCGCCAAGCTCCCCAAGGGCGCCCTGCTGGTGGGCCCCCCGGGCACCGGCAAGACCCTGCTGGCCAAGGCTGTGGCCGGAGAGGCCAACGTGCCCTTCTTCTCCATCTCCGGCTCCGACTTTGTGGAGATGTTCGTGGGCGTGGGCGCGTCCCGGGTCCGGGACCTCTTTAAGGAGGCCAGCAAGGTGGCCCCCTGCATCGTCTTCATCGACGAGATCGACACCATCGGCAAATCCCGGGACAACCGCATGGGCGGCAACGACGAGCGGGAGCAGACCCTGAACCAGCTCCTGGCGGAGATGGACGGCTTCGACCCCACCAAGGGCGTCATCCTCCTGGCGGCCACCAACCGGCCGGAGGTCCTGGACCAGGCTCTGCTGCGGCCCGGGCGGTTCGACCGGCGGATCACCATCGACCGGCCCAACCTGGCGGGGCGCATCGCCACCCTGGAGGTCCACACCCGGAACATCAAGCTGGGGGAGGACGTGAACCTGAAGAAGGTGGCCCTGGCTACCGCCGGGTGTGTGGGCGCGGACCTGGCCAACTTGGTGAACGAGGCGGCTCTCCGGGCTGTGCGGAAGGGCCGGAAGCTGGTGAGCCAGGAGGACATGCTGGCCGCCTTCGAGCTGGTCATCGCCGGAACGGAGAAGAAGGGCAGCGTCCTCACGGAGTTCGAGAAGAAGCTGGTGGCCTACCACGAGGTGGGACACGCCATGGTGGCCTATAAGCAGAAGAACACGGAGCCGGTGCAGAAGATTACCATCGTCCCCCACACCCAGGGCTCCCTGGGCTACACCCTGCTGATGCCCGAGGAGGACAAGACGGAGCTCCGCACCAAGGAAGAGCTCATGGCCAAGATCACCGTCTCCATGGGCGGTCGGGCCGCCGAGGAGGTGGTCATGGACACCATGACCAACGGGGCCTCCCAGGACATCCAGGACGCGACAAACGTGGCCCGGAACATGGTGGCCATGTTCGGCATGAGCGAGGAGTTCGGCATGATGGCCCTGGCCTCCCGGAGGAACCAGTACCTGGACGGGGGCTATGGCATGGACTGCGCCCAGGACACCGCCGCCCGGATGGACAAGGCCGTCAAGGTCCTGCTGGACGAGGCGTACAAGACCGCCGTGGAGGTCATCCGGGAGAACCGGGAGGACATGGACAAGGTGGTGGCCTACCTGCTGGAGAAGGAGACCATCACCGGCGCGGAGATGGTGGCCATCATTGAGGGCCGGGACCCCGCCCTGGTGGAGAACCCCTATGCCTCCACCCGCCCGGCGGAGATCGAGGCCCCAGCCAAGAAGGTGCACATGATCTCCGAGAAGATCCTGGCCCCGGAGGAGCTGGAGGCGGCTCCGGAAGCCGCGCCGGAGGAGGCTCCCGAGGCGGCGGAGGCCGCGCCGGAAGCCGTCCCGGAGGAAGAGGCGGCCCCGGAGGAGGCTCCGGAGACGGAGGAACCCTGAACCCAGGAAAGGCGCGCCCTCCGGCGCGCCTTCCCTGAGAGAATAACGTTTGAAAAGAGAGAGGAGTGCCTGCTATGATTCGCAAAGCCACAGCCGGGGACCTGCCCAAGATCGGGGAGATTTACGACGCCATCTTCGACCTGGAGGAGCAGGGGGCCCCCGTGTACACCAACTGGCTCCGGGGGACCTATCCCACGGTGGAGACCGCCCGCCAGGTGCTGGAGGCCGGGACCCTTTACGTGGGCGAGGAGGACGGCACCGTCTGGGGGGTGGCGAACCTCAACGATATCCAGCTGCCGGAGTACGACAACATCCCCTGGACCATCCCCGCGGAGCGGGAGGAGGTGGCCGTCATCCATACCATGTGCATCCACCCCGCCCACGCCGGAAAGGGCTACGCCCGGAAAATGATCGCCTTCTGTGAGGAGACCGCCAGGACCCAGGGCAAGAAGGTCATGCGCTTCGACACCTGGGAGGGCAACGCCCCGGCCAACCACCTGTATCCCAACCTGGGCTACCACCTGGCCGGAGCCACGGAATTCTTCTTCCAGGGGTACATTCACGAAATTCTGAACTGCTACGAAAAAGCGCTGGTCTGACAGCATCCCCCTCATTGTTCTTGACAATGGGGGGATTTTTTTTATAATATGGAGATGGTTCGACCGTGTTTCAACAGAGCCGAGCCGCCTTGAAAACAGAAGTGGAGGTCTTGCTTATGAAGCGTTCCGCAGGTATACTCCTGCCTATTTTTTCCCTGCCCTCGGACTACGGGATCGGCTCCCTGGGGACGGAGGCCCGCTCCTTCGCCAACTTTCTCCAGGACGCCGGGCAGTCCTGGTGGCAGATTCTCCCCGTGGGCCCCGCCGGGGCGGGGGACTCCCCCTATGCCAGCGAGTCCACCTTCGCGGGCAACCCCCTGTTCATCGACCTGGAGCTCCTGGAGAAGGAGGGCCTGCTGACGGCGGAGGAGCTGGCCTCCGCCCGGGTCCCGGCGGGGGACCGGATTGACTACGGCCACCTGCGGGAGACCCGGGAGCCCCTTCTGCGCAAGGCTTTCTCCCGGGTCAGCGGCGAGACGGCGGAGGCCGCCCACTCCTTCGCGGAGCGGAACCCCTGGGTCCGGGAGTACGCCCTCTACCGGGCCGCCAAGCGGCACTTTGACAACCTGCCCTGGTTCCAGTGGCCGGACCCGGGCCTCCGGCGCCACGAGCCCGTGGCCGTGGAGCACTGGCGGGGCGAGCTGGCGGAGGAGGTGGCCTTCCACGTCTGCGTTCAGCACTGGTTCTTCACCCAGTGGGCGGCGCTGAAGAGCTATGTCAACGGCCTGGGCCTGGGCCTCATCGGGGACCTGCCCATCTACGTCTCCCTGGACTCCGCCGACGTGTGGAGCGAGCGGGGGGAGTTCCTCCTGGACGGGGAGGGGAAGCCCTCCAAAGTGGCCGGGGTGCCGCCGGACTACTTCTCCGAGGACGGGCAGCTCTGGGGCAACCCCCTGTACGACTGGGCCGCCATGAAGCGCAACGGCTTCGGCTGGTGGATCCGCCGGGTGGAGGGGGCCGCCAAGCTCTTCGACGTCATCCGGCTGGACCACTTCCGGGGGCTGGAGAGCTATTGGGCCGTGCCCGCAGAGGCCGAGACCGCCCGGACGGGGGCCTGGGAGAAGGGGCCCGGCATGGACCTCCTGGGGGTGCTGACCAGCTGGTTCCAGGGGGTGGCCTTCATCGCCGAGGATTTGGGCATCCTGACGGAGGAGGTCCACCGGCTCCGGGAGGCCTCCGGCCTGCCGGGGATGAAGGTGCTGGAGTTTGCCTTCTCGGATCCCGGGAACGCCTACCTCCCCCACAACTACGCCCCCCACTGCGTCTGCTACACGGGAACCCATGACAACGACACCGCCGCCGGCTGGTACGCCTCCGCCGGGGAGGAGGAGCGGGCCTTTGCCCAGCGCTACCTGGGCGTCTCGGGGGCGGAGGAGGTCCGCCGGGCCCTGCTCCGGGCGGGCCAGGGCAGCGTGGCGGAGCTGTTCGTCGCCCAGCTCCAAGACTACCTGGGCCTGGGCAGCGAGAGCCGGATCAACGTCCCCGGCGTCGGCCAGGGCAACTGGCGCTGGCGGCTGCGCCCCGGCCAGGCCTCGGCGGCCCTGGCGGAGGAAATCCGGAGCCTGACCGCCCTCTACGGCCGGTGCCCCTGGCAGCCGGAGCCGAAGACAACCGGCGAAACCGACGAAGAGGAGTAATATTTTTGGTTGAATCGCCAAAAATTTGCGTAAAATTTGCATTTGTGAAAAGTGCCGCTATCCCGCCCGGGGTTCTACATATATAATGGGGATGTCACATAAGATGGAGCGTTCCACAGAGACGGGCGCGGAAGTGAGGAAATGAGCATGGATATTTTTTCCCTGTTTACCCTTTGCGGCGGGCTGGCCTTTTTCCTGTACGGCATGACCACCATGTCCAAGAGCCTGGAGAAGATGGCCGGTGGCCGCCTGGAGCGGCTTTTGAAGCGCATGACCTCCAACCCCATGAAGGGGCTGCTGCTGGGGGCGGGCATCACCATCGCCATCCAGTCCTCCTCGGCGGTGACGGTGATGCTGGTGGGCCTGGTGAACTCGGGGGTCATGGAGCTGGGGCAGACCATCGGGGTCATCATGGGGTCCAACGTGGGCACCACGCTGACGGCCTGGATTCTGTCCCTCACCGGCATCGAGAGTGAGAGCGTGCTGCTGAACATGCTCAAGCCGGAGAACTTCTCCCCCCTCTTCGCCCTGGCGGGCATCCTGCTCATCATGGGGTCCAAGCGCCAGCGGCGGCGGGACATCGGGCGGATTCTCATCGGCTTTGCCATCCTGATGTCCGGCATGGAGATGATGAAGAACTCCGTCAGCCCCCTGGCGGAGCTGCCGGGCTTCTCCGATCTGCTGACGGCCTTCAACAACCCCCTGCTGGGGGTGCTGGTGGGGGCGGTGTTCACGGGGGTCATCCAGTCCTCGGCGGCCTCCGTGGGCATTTTGCAGGCCCTGGCCCTCACGGGGTCCGTCACCTACGGCATGGCCATCCCCATCATCATGGGCCAGAACATCGGCACCTGCGTCACGGCGCTGCTGTCCTCCATCGGGGTCTCCCGGGGGGCCAAGCGGGTGTCCGTCATCCACATGGCCTTCAACATCATCGGGTCCGCCGTGGGGCTGATCCTCTTCTGCGGCGGGGACCTGCTCTTCCACTTCCCCTTCATGGACCTGGCCGCCGGGGCGGTGGGTATCGCCCTCTGCCACACGATTTTCAACGTGGGCACCACGGCCCTGCTGCTGCCCTTCACCGGCCAGCTGGAACGGCTGGCCCGGGCGGCTGTCAAAGAAGGGGACAAGACCCCTCCCTTCGCCTTCCTGGACCCCCTACTGATCCGGACTCCCGGCGCGGCGGTCAGCGAGTGCGCCGCCATGACCAACGAGATGGGCGCCCTGGCCCGGAAGAGCCTGCTGGCCGCCCTGGGGCAGCTGTCCGGGTATAGCGGGGAGGTGGAGGCGGAGCTCCTGGAAAACGAGGACAAGCTGGACGTGTACGAGGACCGCCTCAGCGGCTACCTGGTGCAGATTTCCCAGCACGGCCTCTCCATGGAGGACATCCACACCGTCTCCCGGCTGCTCCACGCCATCGGGGACTTTGAGCGCATCGGGGACCACGCCCTGAACATCCAGGAGTCCGCCCGGGAGCTCCACGAGAAGGGGCTGAGCTTCTCCGGCGCGGCGGAGGCGGAGCTCCGGGTGCTGGAAAAAGCCCTGGAGGACATTCTGACCGCGGCGGTGAAGTGCTTCCAGGCGGACGATCCCGCCGCCGCCAAGCTGGTGGAACCCCTGGAGGAGACCATCGACCGGCTCACCGACGAGATTCGGACCCGGCACATCCACCGGCTCCAGGCCGGGGAGTGCACCGTGCAGCTGGGCTTTATTCTGAGCGACCTGCTGACGAACCTGGAGCGGGTCAGCGACCACTGCTCCAACATCGCCGTCTGCGTCATCGAGGAGCGGGAGGACCACGCGGAGCAGCGCCACGCCTACCTCCACGACTTCAAGGCCGCCGGGGAGTTCACCGAGACTTTGGACAAGGACCTGGAAAAATACAAACTTCCCTGAGTTACTTTTCTTGAAAGAAAAGTAACCAAAAGAACTTTAGCTCGCTCTGGCAGTCTGGTAATAGTCCAGGCTGGAGCGACGGCAACGAAGATACAGTGAAAAGGACCGCCGGATTTTTCCCGGCGGTCCTCTTTGTCTTTCTCTATGGCTACAGGTAGTTCAGCGGGTTCTTGGCCACGCCGTTATAGCGGACCTCAAAGTGGCAGTGGTTTCCGGTGGAGTTGCCCGTGGAGCCCGCCCGGGCGATCTGCTGGCCCTTGTAGACCTTCTGGCCCACGGAGACCGTCAGGCTGCTGTTGTGGCCGTACCGGGTCACATAGCCGTTTCCGTGGTCGATCTGGACCAGGTAGCCGTAGCCGCCCATCCACCCGGAGTAGGTGACCGTGCCGCCGTCCGCGGCGTAGATGGGGGTTCCTCTCGGGACGGCGATGTCGATGCCCTTGTGGTTCGTGGACCCGATGCCGCCGGGGGAGCTCCGCCCGCCGAAGCGGGAGGTAATCCGCCCCGTGGTGGGCCAGCGGAAGGTGCCCGAGGCCGCGGTGATGGGCTTGGGCTTGGTGCCCTGGAGCCGGTGCTCCGTCACGGGCTGGCGGAGGGTGACGGAGGAGAGAACGGTCCGCTCCGTCTCCTCGCCGTTGACATAGGTCACATTGGCCACCGTGTCCGCCGCCCCGTATTCCCCGGGGGAGGTGACCCTGTAGTC
>CAMXNV010000028.1 GCA_947245315.1 uncultured Oscillibacter sp.
CCGCTGTTCCCTTTTCCCTCTTTGACTTCTTTTAACTCTCCTTTTGGACACTCCCCCCTTTTTCCGCCCCCTTGATAAACCAGGCCAAAGAGTATAAAATAGACCTGTCAAAAATTCCACACAGGAGGCTTAACTATGAAGGATGGATTTATCTCCGTGGCCTGCGGCGCGCCCAAGCTGCGCCTGGCGGACTGCGCGTACAACGCCGAGCAGACCTTTCAGATGATGCGCTCCGCCGAGAAGGCGGGGGTCAAGGTCCTGGTCCTGCCGGAGCTGGGCCTGACGGGCTACACCTGCGGCGACCTCTTCTATCAGGACGCCCTGCTCCGGGAGGCGGAGGAGGCGCTGAAGACCGTCCTGGCTGCCACTCGGAACCTGGAGGTGGTCACCGCCCTGGGTATGCCCCTGCGGGTCCATAACGAACTGTATAATTGTTCTGTAATTATACAAAAGGGAAAGATTCTGGGCGTAGTCCCCAAGACCCACCTGCCCAACTACGGCGAGTTCTACGAGAAGCGCTGGTTCGCCCCCGCCCCGGCGGAGCCGGAGAGCCTCCCCCTGCTGGGGCAGGAGTTCGTCACCTTCGGCGCGGGGCAAGTGTTCCGCTGCGAGAACGTGCCGGGGCTGGTGCTGGGCTTTGAGGTCTGTGAGGACCTGTGGTCCCCGGACTCCCCGTCGGCGCAGATGGCCAAGGACGGAGCGGTCATCATCGGCAACCTCTCCTCCAGCAACGACTTGGTGGGGAAGGACGCCTATCGCCGCCAATTAGTGACCATGCAGAGCGCCAAGCTCCTCTGCGGCTATGTCTACGCCAGCTCCGGGGCGGGAGAGTCCACCTCCGACCTGGTCTTCGGAGCCCACCAGCTCATCGCCGAGAACGGCGCCCTTCTGGCGGAGCGCCGCTTTGAGGGGGGCCTGCTGGTGTCGGAGATCGACGTCCAGCGCCTGATGTACGAGCGCCGCCGGACCCAGTCCCTGACGGCGGAGAAGGAGGACAAGCCCCGGGATTACCAGGGCTTCCCCCTGACGGAGGGGAAGACGAAGCTGACCCGCTGCGTCTCCCCCATGCCCTTCGTCCCCGAGGGGAAGGAGGACCGGGACGCCCGGTGTCGGGAGATACTCCTCCTGGCCTCCCTGGGGCTCAAGCAGCGGCTGGAGCACACGGGGGCGAAGACCTGCGTGGTGGGCCTCTCCGGCGGGTTGGACTCCACCCTGGCGGTGCTCATCACCGGCCTGGCCCTGAAGCTGCTGGACCGGCCCCTGACGGACATCATCGCCGTCACCATGCCCTGCTTCGGCACCACGGACCGGACCAGGAACAACGCCGTCCTCCTGGCGGAGCGGATGGGGGCCACCCTCCGGACGGTGAATATTTCCCAATCTGTCCGGAGCCACTTCCGGGACATCGGCCACGACCCGGAGGACCACTCCGTCACCTACGAAAACGCCCAGGCCCGGGAGCGGACCCAGGTTCTGATGGACATCGCCAACGCCAACGGCGGCCTGGTCATCGGCACCGGGGACCTGAGCGAGCTGGCCCTGGGCTGGTGCACCTACAACGGGGACCATATGAGCATGTACGGGGTCAACGCCTCCATCCCCAAGACCCTGGTCCGGCACCTGGTGGGCTACCTCTCCCAGGACGGCGAGGAGGAGGAGCTCCACGACGTGCTGGAGGACATTCTGGACACCCCGGTGTCCCCGGAGCTGCTGCCCGCCGTCCAGGGGGAGATCAGCCAGCGGACGGAGGACCTGGTGGGCCCCTACGAGCTCCACGATTTCTTCCTGTACTATGTGATCCGCTGGGGCTTCGCCCCGGGGAAGGTCTTCCGCCTGGCTCAGCACGCCCTGGGGCGGAAGTATGGCCGGGAGGTCATTTTAAAGTGGCTGAAAGCCTTCTACCGGCGCTTCTTCTCCCAGCAGTTCAAGCGGAACTGCCTCCCCGACGGGCCCAAGGTGGGCACGGTGTCCCTGTCCCCCCGGGGCGATTGGAGGATGCCGTCGGACGCTCAGGCCGCTCTATGGTTGGCAGAAGTGGAGGCGCTGAGATGAGAGGGAATGAGAAGCCAATCGCCTTTTCGGGGCCCCCGCGAAAACCCAGCGAAGCGGTTTTCGTGGGGAGAGGAGGAAGGAATGGAGCGGGCGGAGTCCTCGCCGTAAGGCGGGGACGCAGCAGAGCGGAATTTCTTCCGACGAGGAGGATGCCGTCGGACGCTCAGGTTGCTCTATGGATGTCAGAAGTGGAGAGCCTGCAATGAGAAAGAGACACATCTTACTGCCCCTGCTTCTGCTTCTTCTCCTCCTCACCGCCTGCGGCGGGGGCCTGGTCCCCCCGGCCCCGGAGGAGACCCCTCTGGTAGAAACCCCCGCGCCCCCGCCGGAGGAACCCCAGGAGCCGGAGGCCCCCAAGACCCCGGAGGAGCTGGAGGCGGAGGCCCTGGAGGCTCTCTTGGAGAGCATGACCTTGGAGGAGAAAGTGGGCCAGCTCTTCTTTGTGAAGGTCCCCGTGGAAAACGCCCTGGAGGACGTGAGCGCCTATCACCTGGGCGGCTACCTCCTCTTCGGCAAGGACGTCCGGGACAAGACCGCCAATGAGATCATCCAGACCATCGCCTCCTATCAGGCGGCGGCGAACGTCCCCCTGCTCATCGGCGTGGACGAGGAGGGGGGCACCGTGGTCCGGGTCAGCGCCAATCCCCATATCCGGAGTGAGAAGTTTTCCAGCCCCCAGCGGCTGCTGAAACGGGGAGAGGGCGAGCTGACCGCTGTGAAGGAGCAGACCCGGGAGAAGTCCAGCCTCCTGAAATCCCCGGGCTTCAACGTGAACCTGAACCCGGTGGCGGACGTGTCCACGAATCCCGGGGACTTCATGTACGACCGGACCACCGGCGGGGACGAGACGAAGGCCGCCGCCTACGTTTTCGCCGTGGTGGAGATTCAGTCCCGTTACGGCCTGGGCAGCGTCTTAAAACACTTCCCCGGCTACGGGAACAACCGGGACACCCACACCGGCTCGGCCGTGGACGAGCGGCCCCTGGACACCTTTTGGAACCAGGACTTTGTTCCCTTCCAGTCCGGCATTGACTTTGGGAGGCTCTTCCCCCTGGACCCCGCCGTGCTGGTGAGCCACAACATTGTGACCTGCATGGACCCGGAGCTCCCCGCGTCCCTGTCCCCGGAGGTCCACCGCATTCTCCGGGAGGACCTGGGCTTTCAGGGCGTGGTGATGACGGACGACCTGGACATGGGGGCCACGGCGAAGTACGCGGCGGAGGGGGCCTCGGTCATGGCCCTCCAGGCCGGGAACGACCTCTTGGTGACCTCCAGCCACCGGACGGAGATTCCCCAGGTGTTGAGCGCCCTGGAGAGCGGTGTTCTGACGGAGGAGACCATAGACGAGGCCTGTCTCCGGGTGCTCCGCTGGAAGCTGGAGCTGGGCCTTCTAAAGCTGACAGGAGAGGGGACCCTGGTCCCCGCAGTGCTGTCCTGAGAAAGGAGCGTTGTCACATGAGGCGCAAGCTGTTCCTGTTTCTGCTGGCGGCGGCTCTGCTGATGGTTCCGGTGTTCGCGGACATGGGCCCCAAGCCCCAGCTGACGGTCCGGGTGGAGAACGGCCCGGAGGAGCTTTACTACTTGGACATCCTGGAGGAGGGGAAGCCCTATCCATACCCGGACAATGTGCCCGGGGGCCTGAAGGGCAACTATACGGAGGAGGAGCGCGCCGCTCTGGACCAGGACCTTTTGAAGGCGCTCATTGCCGCCGTGCCGGAGGGCTGGCACGCCTGTGCGGTCCAGGGCGACCTGACGTGGGGGAAAATTGACAGTGAGGACGGCTGTTTTTTCTTCGACTACTCGGTGCCGGGTGTCTACCGGGTCCTGATGGTGACGAAGTCCGGGGAGACGTTTCTTTCGGAACCCATGGAGCGTCAGGTCCTCCAGTCCTCTGTTACCCTGGACTGGGCGGCGGGGACTGTGGAGGCCCCGCCCCTCTGGCGGGGATACGCCGCCCAGTTCCTGGCCACCTTCCTGCCCACGCTGGCCCTGGAGGGGCTTATACTTCTGTTGTTCCGGCTGTGGTCTAAGCGAAATGCCCTGGTCTTCCTGGCGGCGAACCTGGTCACCCAAGGGGGCCTGACCCTCTGGATGAGTGTGCGGACTGTCCGCTGGGGGACGCAGGATATTGTGATGTACACTTCCAAGTTCCCCCCGCTTGTCAGAATTCAAAGTTTCCTGGAGCAATTTCTCTACGCGGCGGACTGGATATCTCCCCGGCTGCTTCCGGCGGAAATCGTCATCCTCCTGGCGGAGGCGATCTTGTACATGTGGCTGTTCCGGGACTGCTCCAAAAAGCGGGCGGCCCTCTACGCCCTGGCGGCGAACCTCTGCTCCTTCCTGCTGGGCCTGTATCTGGCGGAGCCGGTCTGGAGGTTTGTCGTGGACACGATGCTGTAACGAAAGGCGAATGCGAATATGGAAACACAAAAACTCTATTACGGCGATCCGTATTTAAAGACCTTCACCGCCGTGGTCCTCTCCTGCGAGCCCGCCGGGGATTTGTGGAACATCGTCCTGGACCAAACGGCCTTCTACCCCGAGGGGGGTGGCCAGCCCGCGGACCACGGCGTCCTGAAAACCCCCTCGGGCCAAGAGGTTCCGGTGACGGACGTCCACGAAAAGGAGGGCGCGGTTTTCCACAGCTGCACCGGCTTTGTGGAAACCGGGACGGCGGTGGAGGGCCGGATTGACTGGACCCGCCGCTTTGACCACATGCAGCAGCACTCCGGGGAGCACGTCCTCAGCGGCCTCCTTTGCCGCCTGTACCACTGCGACAACGTGGGCTTTCACCTAGGGGCGGAGACGGTCACCATCGACTATAATACGGACATCACCTGGGAACAGGCCCTGGAGGCGGAGCGCCTGGCCAACGAGGTCCTCTGGGCGGACCGGCCTGTGGAGATCACCTATCCGGACCCGGAGGCCCTGGCCCATCTGGAGTACCGGAGCAAGAAGGAGCTGACGGGCCGGGTGCGCATCGTGGAGTTCCCGGAGGCGGACCGCTGCGCCTGCTGCGGCACCCACGTGGCCCGGGCGGGGGAGGTGGGCCTGGTTAAGGTCCTCTCCTGCCAGAAGTTCCGGGAGGGGGTCCGGATGGAAATCCTCTGCGGGGCTCGGGCCCTCCGGTATCTCTCCGGGACCCACGATCAGGCCCTGGCCATCGGCCGGCGGCTCAGCGTGAAGCCCCTGGAGACCCAGGCCGCCGTGGAGCGCCTGGAGGCGGAGCTGGCCGCCGGGAAGGAGCGGATCGCCGCCCTGGAGCAGACGGCCTTCTCCGCCCTGGCCGCCGGGCAGGCGGGCCGGGGGGACGTGCTGCTGTTCCAGGACCCCATGCGGCCCGACAGCCTCCGCCGCCTGGCGGACGCCGTGGGGAAGAGCTGCGGCGGCCTGGCGGCGGTCTTCGCCGGGGAGGGGGAGGCCTGGAGCTACGCCGTGGTGCACTCCGACGGGGCGGACATCGCCCCCCTGGTGAAGTCCCTGAACCAGGCCCTCCATGGCCGGGGAGGAGGCCGGAACGGCTTCGCCCAGGGCAGCGTGTCCGCCGCCCGGGAGGCGATCCAAGATTTTTTCGGAGGTGAGGCCCAATGAAGTATGTGCTGGCGGAGTGGGACCACGAGCTGGATGACGAGCCCTATCGGATCTACTCGGAGCTGGATGAGGTCCGCCGGGAGACCCGCCGGGTGGAGTTCTACCGGAACGGCGTCACCTTCTCCTACGGCGCCGAGCGGGGAAACGAGGGGGCCCTGGCCCCGGAACCCTTCCCGGAGGACCTGCGGGACCTCCGGCCCCCGGAGGAGGAGGGGGAGCTCACCGCCCGGGAGATTTCTCCGGGCCTGTTCTACGAGATTTGGAACCAGGCCCAGGAGCGGCCGGACGGGTTCATGGGGATGTTCTTTTAACATAGGAAACGCCCTCTCAGTCTGGCCTGCGGCCAGCCAGCTCCCCCAGAGGGGGAGCCAAGTGGGCTTGGAGCCCCGCCCGCAGTTTCCTCAGGGAAAAGCCGGAATGCCTTTCCTTAGAAGATAGCGGGCGCGGTTCTCCACCCTCTTGCCTCTCCCTTTGGGAGAGGTGGCACGGCGCAGCCGTGACGGAGAGGGCGCTTTGCGCGCTTCTCTTTATAGTGCCGCCTGTCAGCCGGCTTTTTTACGCCCCCGGCGGGAGGTTCATCCGTTCCGTAATATACTGCTTCCCGTAAACGGCGTCATAGACCACCGCGTCCCGGAGCTCCAGCAGCTCCAAAGCCTCGGGGCTGAGCCCCGCCTCCTCCCGGGTGAAGCTGGGGTTCCCCTCCCCGTCCACAAAATAGAGGTCCGTCTGGGTGAGGCAGACCCGGCTCACCTTCTCCAGCAGCCCCCAGTACCGGGACACGGGTGTTCCCGTCAGCTCCAGGAGCTGGGGCCCCAGGGCGGTGATGCTGCTCTCCCGCCGGGTTCCCGCCAGGTCCCCCAGCAGGGCCGGGTCGTTGGCCCAGATCAGATAGTCCGTAGAATACAGATCGTTGATCTGCGCCTCGGTCCAGTTCAGGGTGTCGTTCTCCGGGCAGAGGCCCAGGAGGGTGTACACCGTGTCCCCGCCGGGCATGAAGAGGTTGGGCCTGTGGTCCCCGAAGAAGACGACGATGGTGGGCTCCCCGCAGGTCCGCAGGTAGTCCGTCAGCTCCCCCAGGGCCTGATCCGCCCGGGTGATGCCCTCCAGCATGACCCGGAGCCGGTCCCGCTGGGCGGGGGTGAACTGGGGGGCGATCAGGGGAATCTGGCACTCGTAGTTGAACTTCTCCGGATCAAAGGGCTGGTGGTTCTCCATGGTGATGCCGAAGAGGAAGGCCCGCTTCCCCTCCCGATTGATAGCCTCCATGCGCTTCAGCATCCCCTGGAAGAAATAGCCGTCCCGCATGTAGTAGCCCCCATAGGCCCCGTCCTCCCGTTCAATTCCCATTTGTTGAATATCATTTGAAAAATACAGTCCGTTGAATCCTAACAGAGGATAGGTGACGGTCCGATTATACAGAGTGTTATCATAGGCGTGCAACATTTCGGCGTCGTAATCACCGGAGCCGGTGTACTGCTCCGCCAGGGCGTCAAAGCGCTCGTAGACGGCGGGGTCCTGGAAGCAGATGTTGGTCCCCGGGGGCAGGTCCAGGCCATTGAGCCCGTAGAGCATGGGAATCTCCAAATAGCCGGTGCCGTAGCCCAGGTAATGGCTGTGGAAGGTCCCGCTGACGCTCTCGGCCTCCAGGGCGTGGAAGTGCTCCAGGGGGTCCCCGTCGTACTGGATCACCGGCAGACGGCCCAGGTCATAGAAGGACTCGGAGAGAATAAAGAGAATGTTGGGCTTCACCTCCGGCTCCGCCCGGGCGTCCAGGAGCTGGTCCACCCGCTCCAGCACCTCCAGCATATAGGCCTCGTCATAGCCCTCCGGGGGCGTCTTGGGCTGGGGGAAGGCGTCCCGCCAAAGGCTGAGGGTCAGGCCGTGGAGGCTGTGACTCTCGGCGGGGTCCATCCGGGTGTAGAAGTCCACCTCCAGCCAGCCGCCCACGGTCCGGGTACCGGAGCCGGTGAGGAGGATGCCCGCCAGCGTCAGGGACAGCAGGCAAGTCCGCCCCCGGGCCGTGCCCTCCAGGGCGGTGAGCCGCCGGGTGAGGAAGAGGAGCAGCACGCAGAACAGCAGGGCCGCCCCGGCCAGCCAGAAGTCCTGGGGGGGCGTCAGGTCCCCCGCCAGCCCGGCCACGTCTCCGGCGGCCCCGGCCAGGCCGAAGTCCGCCAGCTCCAGGGGCGTGCCGTTGATGGCGTTCTTAAAGTAATCCACCAGGGCCAAAGCCAGCCCCGCCGCCCCCACCGGCAGCGCGGCGGCCCAGAGCCGCCCCACCAGGGTCCCCAGCACATACACCGGCACAGCCCAGAGCAGGGCGGACATAGCCAGATGCCCGGGATAGTCCCGGACCCACTCCAAAACCCCAGGCAGGGTGCCGATGGAGATCCACTGCATGGCCCCGGTGACCGCCAGCCCCATGCAGAGGGAGGCAGCTCCGAAGAGACACCACCGGAGCCAGAGGGGCCCGACGGGAGGCTTTTTCTTAAACAATCCAAACACCCGCTTTCTAGTGAGGAGTTAGGAGTGAGGAGTTAGGAGTTGTCCGATAGAACCGAATCTCTTATAACTCCTAACTCCTAATTCCTCACTCCTAACTGCAAAACCAGGGGCCGCAGGGTCTCCCTGCGGCCCCTGGTTTTGCTCAGTACGCCAGTTTCTCGGTGAGGTAGCTCTTGAGCTGGTCGATGGGAATCCGGACCTGGGACATGGAGTCCCGCTCCCGGACGGTGACGCAGTTGTCTCCCGCCTTGTCCGCGTCTCCCACGGTGTCGAAGTCCACGGTGACGCAGTAGGGGGTTCCGATCTCGTCCTCCCGGCGGTAGCGCTTGCCGATGGAGCCGGTCTCGTCGAAGTCCACCATCCACTCCTTGCTGAGCTCCTGCTGAATCTCCTGGGCCTTGGCGCTGAGCTTCTTGGAGAGGGGCAGCACCGCCACTTTGAAGGGCGCGATGGCGGGGTGGAAGCGCATGACGGTGCGCACGTCCTTCTTGGCCTCGTCCACCACTTCCTCGTCGTAGGCCTCCACCAGCAGGGCCAGGGTCATCCGGTCCGCGCCCAGGGAGGGCTCGATAACGTAGGGTATATAATGCTCGTTTTTATCCTGATCGTAATAGGTGAGGTCCTGGCCGGAGAACTTCTGATGCTGGCTCAGGTCGTAGTCCGTGCGGTCGGCCACGCCCCAGAGCTCGCCCCAGCCGAAGGGGAAGAGATACTCGAAGTCCGTGGTGGCCTTGGAGTAGAAGGCCAGCTCCTCGGGCTCGTGGTCCCGGAGCCGGAGGTTCTCCTCCTTGACGTTCAGGCCGATGAGCCAGTCGTGGCAGTAGGTCCGCCAGTACTGGAACCACTCCAGGTCCGTGTCGGGCTTGCAGAAGAACTCCAGCTCCATCTGCTCAAACTCCCGGATGCGGAAGATGAAGTTGCCCGGGGTGATCTCGTTGCGGAAGCTCTTGCCCACCTGGCACACGCCGAAGGGGAGTTTTCTCCGGGTGGTCCGCTGGATGGCGGGGAAGTTGACGAAGATGCCCTGGGCGGTCTCGGGCCGGAGGTAGACCTCGTTGGCCGTGTCCTCGGTAACGCCCTGGTGGGTCTTGAACATGAGGTTGAACTTCCGGATGTCGGTGAAGTCGCACTTGCCGCAGCCGGGGCAGGGGACTTCCTTCTCCCGGATGAAGGTCACCAGGTCCTCCTGGGTCATGGCCTCCACGTTGACGTCCAGGCTGTTCTCCCGAACATAGTCCTCCACCAGCTTGTCCGCCCGGTGGCGCATCTTGCAGGCCTTGCAGTCGATGAGGGGATCGTTGAAGGTGGACACGTGTCCGGAGGCCACCCAGACCTGGGGGTTCATGAGGATGGCGGCGTCCAGGCCCACGTTATAGGGGTTCTCCTGGACGAACTTTTTCCACCAGGCCCGCTTCACGTTGTTCTTGAGCTCCACGCCCAGGGGGCCGTAGTCCCAGCTGTTGGCGAGGCCGCCGTAGATTTCGCTGCCGGGGAAGACGAAGCCCCGGCCTTTGCAGAGGGCGACGATTTTTTCCATGGTTTTCTGCTTGTTGTCCATAGTCATTCTCTCCTTAAAAATAAAATGCCCCGAGCCTTTGTTGGCTCAGGGCGAACTTCCGTCCGCGGTTCCACCTGAATTCCCCCTGGCGGGGGCGCTCTGCCCGATAACGGCGGGAGGCCGGCGGGGCATTGCCTCCCCGCGGCGCAGGGGCGCCAAGCGGTCTCCCTCCCGGAAGGGCTTGCACCAAGCGCCCTCTCTCTAAGCCGGGACGGGGGAAACTCTTCCCCTGTATGCCTTTGAACTTTCGTCACTGTATCATGTTTTGGGGAAGTTGTCAAGGGGGTTCGCCATGGGGGGCGCGCCTGAATGAACGGCGGAGCCGGAATGACTTCCCACGCGCAATTAGGTTGAGCGGGGGTTTGTCCGACATTGAATCGATCAGCTCCTCTTTTCGCTGGCGCTACCCTGGTAAGCGAATCGGCTTAGCCAAAACCCAAGGCTCCCTCTCTGAGGGAGCTGTCGCCGCCGAAGGCGGTGACTGAGGGAGTTCCCCCGTTTTCCCCGCAAGGTACAGCCCTGGGAAAACTCCCTCCGTCACGGCTACGCCGTGCCACCTCCCTCAAAGAGGGAGGCTTTTGTGGGGTCTGATCCCTGTTAGGCTTGGGGGTCTCCCCGCCATGTGGGATCATCGGTGACGCCCAGCAGGTAGTCTGTGGAGACATGAAAATACTCCGCCAGAAGCACCAGCTTTTCAAAGGTGGTTTCCCTCGTCCCATTTTCCATTGTGCAAATTGCCTTATTGGAAAGGCCAATAACTTCCCCAAGCTGCTTCTGACTAATACCAGCTTGCTTGCGCAAAAGAGAAAGCCGCTTATCAAATAAAATAAGTTTTTGCATAAAAACCCCTTGATATTTTACAATTAGTAGACTATCATAAAATCTACTAAAAGTAAATATTGGAAAGGATGTATAGACGATGCTTGATATCTTGAATGCCATTTATCACGATAGCCTCCCCCTGTTAGAGACGCTCTCGTGCTTGGACACCCCTCAGTGTGAAGAAGAGCGAAAAATTGTGACCCAGCTCCGGACTGTGGACGAGAAAATCGCAGAGGCGCTAAAACCCAGCATAGAGGCTCTGGCGGATCGACAGGCGGAGAAATCCTTTTACATCGGCGTCCGCTTTGGTGCGCAATTAATGGCAGAGCTTATGTCGCAATGACCGGCGGAAGACTTACGCAAGCGCCGGGGTAGCGCCAGCGGAAAGAGTCGCTTGTCGATTCGTCAAGGGACAAACCCCCGCTAAATTGAATTGCGCGTGGGAAGTCATTCCTGGCTTCGCCAGTTATTCAGGCGCGCCCTCGTCGGAACAAACTGCACTACGTGAATCCCGCCCTTCGGGCAGGCTTCACTCCGTTCCGTTTGTTCCTCCTCTCCCCACGAAAACCGCTTCGCTGGGTTTTCGCGGGGGCCCCCGTGTTCCCCAATACTTCTTTTACTCTTTTGGACCGTGCACGGCCCGTTTTCTCGTTTTCTTCTGGAAGAAAATTTGGGGCCCCCGCCGCAACCCAGCGTAGCGGTTGCGGTGGGGAGAGGAGGAAGGAATGGAGCAGAGCGCAGTCCTCGCCGTCAGGCGGGGACGGAGCGGGCGGAATTTGTTCCGACGACATGGGGGGTGCATTGCACCAGCCATCTTCATGGCTGCAATCCTCCCCGCCCGTCAGGGCGAGTACCAGCTAACCCCTTTTGGGGAATTAAAAACACCACTGGCAGCACCAGAAGAGGCAGGCATCCATAGATGCCGGGAATCCCCCACCGCCCCACGCACCACCATCCCCAGGTCACTCCCAGATGGAAGCACACCAGGGTCCCGCCGAAGAAGCGGAACTTCCGCAGCTGCTCCGGGTCCCGGTCACAAAGGTACTCCGTAATCCCCTCGGTAAACTGCCGCAGGTTGTTGGTGGAAAAAATGGTGGCGCAGCTAAACCCATCCGCCTGGGTGAAGGCCACCCACTGCACCGCCGTCACGAAGAACATGGGATAGAGGGCCAGAATGGGGTCCGTCTCCGGCGGGATCCAGGCCAGCGCCAGGCAGGCCGCCAGGTCCAGAAGGATGGCCCCGAACCGGAGCCGCCGCATCCGCCCCCGCCGCCGCCAGAGCACGGCCAGCACGATGCCCGCAGTGTACGAAACCGTGCCCCCCAGCCGGACCAGGGCGGCCCCCCAAGACCCGTCCAGCCCGGATACCACGAGGTAAATTAGGTTGGAGGTCTCGGAGGAGCCGAAGGTCCCGCCCCGGGTCAGCAGGGCGTAGAGGCCGAAGAAGCCGCCCACCGCCGCCATGGCGTGATGGGCCCGGGTTTCCGCGCTCACTTACGCCTCCGGTTTTACCAGGGCGATGTGCAGCTCGTCCAGCTGCTTCTGGGTGACCTCGCTGGGGGCGCTCATCATGACGTCCTGGGCGTTCTTGTTCATGGGGAAGGGGATGATCTCCCGGATAGAGTCCTCGCCCGCCAGCAGCATGACCATCCGGTCCACCCCCGGGGCGATGCCCGCGTGAGGGGGCGCGCCGTAGGTGAAGGCGTTGTACATGGCGGGGAACTTGGCCTTCACGTCCTCCTCGCCCAGCCGGACCATCTCAAAGGCCTTGACCATGATCTCCGGATCATGGTTCCGCACCGCGCCGGAGCTGAGCTCCACGCCGTTGCACACCAGGTCGTACTGATCCGCCGTGATGCTCAGAGGATCGATCTCGCCCCGCTCGGCCTTCAAGAGAACCTCCAGCCCGCCGGAGGGCATCGAGAAGGGATTGTGGCAGAACTCCAGCTCCCCGCTCTCCTCCCCAATCTCGTACATGGGGAAGTCCACGATCCAGCAGAAGGTATACTGCTCTTTGTCCATATGCCCGGGGACGGCGGCGCCCAGGGTTTTGACCAGCACCCCGGCGGTCTTCTGGGCGGCGCCCAGCTTCCCGGCGGAGAGGGCCACGAAGTCATTCGCCTTGAGCCCCAGGGCGGAGACCACCTGGTCCTTGATGGGCTGGACGAACTTGGCGATGCCGCCCACGATCTCCCCCTTCTCGTCCAGGCGGAACCAATAGGGCTTCCCGCCGGAGACCACTTCCACGTCCGCCAGGGTCTTGTCGATGAACTTCCGGGTCTCATGGAAATCGCCGACCACCACGGCCTTGACCACGTTCCCCTCGAAGGGCCCGAAGCCGCAGCCCGCCAGCACGTCCGTCACGTCCTTCACCGTCAGGTCGATCCGCAGGTCCGGCTTGTCGGTGCCGTAGGTCTCCATAGCGTCCGTATAGCTGATGCGCCGGAAGGGGGCGGCGCTGGCCCGGTTATACTTGCCGTACTGGGCAAAGATAGGGGGCAGCACGTCCTCGATGACGGCGAACACATCCTCCTGAGAGGCGAAGGACATCTCCATATCCAGCTGATAGAACTCGCCGGGGGAGCGGTCCGCCCGGGCGTCCTCGTCCCGGAAGCAGGGAGCGATCTGGAAGTAGCGGTCAAAGCCCGAGGTCATGAGGAGCTGCTTAAACTGCTGGGGAGCCTGGGGCAGGGCGTAGAACTTCCCGGGGTGATTCCGGGCGGGGACCAGGTAGTCCCGGGCACCCTCCGGGGAGGAGGCCGTCAGGATGGGCGTGGTGATCTCCAAAAAGCCGTGGTCCGTCATGGCCCTCCGGAGGGCGGAGACCACCTGGCACCGGAGGACAATGTTGTCCTTCACCGCCGGGTTCCGCAGGTCCAGGTAACGGTACTTGAGCCGCTGGGCCTCGTCGGCCTCCCGGCTGCGGTTGATCTGGAAGGGGAGCTCGTTGTGCCGGCAGCGGCCCAGGACCTCCACCTTCTGGGGGACCACCTCAATGTCGCCGGTGGGGAGCTTAGGGTTCTTGCTGGCCCGCTCCCGGACGACGCCCTCCACGGAGATCGTGGACTCCTTGTTGATGGCCTTAAACTGGGCCACCATCTCCGGCGTCTCGGCCACAATCTGGGTGGTGCCATAGAAATCCCGAAGGACGACGAAGGCCAGCTCGGCCCCCACCTCCCGGATGTTCTCCATCCAGCCGGAGAGCTTGACGGTTTTCCCCGCGTCGGCGGCCCGAAGCTCGCCGCAGGTGTTCGTGCGGTTTTGTGTCATAGCAGTTAACTTCCTTTCCCGTTTAACGGTAAATTGAATACAATTAGGATACTATCAATCTATTAATACAATTAGGAATCACCCGCTTGGGACAATTCCCACAGATAAGCCCCCAATTCCCGGCCCTGCTCCTGGCCCTGGGAGACATAGAGGGGCAGCTCCCGCCCGAAGCCCCGCCACCAGCCGTTGATGTGGAACCGGAGCATCCAGAGGGGCTTGTTCTGCCCATCATAGGCAAAGAGATCGATCTGGTAGTCCTTTTCCGGGTCCACCTCCGTGGTCCGGCTCCCCTGGGGGAGGAAGCGCAGGACCATTTCCAGCGGGTTCCTATGAAAGCGGAGCTCCTCCAGCCGCTCCAGCACGGCGTCCATCTCCGGTTCCCCGGCGGAGAGGGAGAGATCGCCGTGGACCACCTTGGGGAAGCCGGCCTGAGGCCAGACGGAGACGGTCAAGTGCTCCGGCGGCTCGCCGCCCATGAGGCCGTAGAGGTCCAAGGGCCGGGCGTACCAGACGGCCCAGAGGAGGAGCAGGGCCAGCAGAATTTGGCAAATGGCCTTTTTGTGGGTTTGCCAGAGGGCTTTCATAGTAGGGCTCCTTTCGTGGCGTTGTGGTTTATTCTATAGGCTGTGCCTTGGGGGACTCTCTCAGAAGGCGAAACTCCTGGAGGGGGTGCGGGCCCCACAAAAGCCTCCCTCTTTGAGGGAGGTGGCACGGCGAAGCCG
>CAMXNV010000029.1 GCA_947245315.1 uncultured Oscillibacter sp.
GCACATGAAGACCAAGCTGGCCGTGGACTTTGCCGATCTGCTCTATAACGGCAAGTGGTTCACCCCTCTGCGGGAGTGCCTCCAGGCCTTCGCGGTCAAGACCCAGGAGCATGTCACCGGTCAGGTGAAGCTCAAGCTCTACAAGGGCAATATCATCACCTCCTCCGTCACCAGCCCGGAGAGCCTGTACTCCGAGAAGCTGGTCACCTTTGAGGAGAGCGACTACAATCAGAACGACGCCACGGGCTTCATCAACCTTTGGGGCCTGCCCGACACGGTCCAGGCACTGCGGGAGCAGGGGAAGCTGTAAGACGCATTCTTTTCTTTCATACAGAACAGGATCCAAATAAACTTGCGTAATGAGGGCACTGCAATGAAATTATGGGGCGGGCGGTTTCGCAAGGAGACCGACAGCTTAGTCAACGACTTCAACGCCTCCATCCATTTTGACTCCCGCCTCTATCGGGAGGATATCGAGGGCAGCATGGCCCACGCCCGGATGCTCTCGGACTGCGGCATCATCTCCCCGGAGGACAACCGGCAGATTCAGGAGGGCCTGGCGGCCATCCTGGCGGACGTCGAGGCGGGCCGGGTGGAGTTCACCGCAGACAACGAGGACATCCACATGAACGTGGAGGCCCTGCTCACCCAGCGCATCGGCGCGGCCGGCAAGCGCCTGCACACCGCCCGCAGCCGCAACGATCAGGTGGCCGTGGACCTGCGGCTGCACCTGCGCCGGGAGATCGGTGAGATCACGGACCAGATCCTGGACCTCCAGCAGGCCGTCCTGGAGCAGGCCCGGGCCCACACCAACACCGTCATGCCCGGATACACCCACCTCCAGCGGGCCCAGCCCATCTCCTTTGCCCAGCATCTGCTGGCCTACGGCGAGCAGCTCAAGCGGGACGTGACCCACCTTGCGGACTGCAAGAAGCGGATGAACGTCTGCCCCCTGGGCAGCGGGGCCCTGGCGGGCACCACCTACCCCATTGACCGCTTCGAGACCGCCCGGCTGCTGGGCTTTGACGGGCCCTGCTCCAACAGCCTGGACGGGGTCAGCGACAGGGACTACGCCCTGGAACTGCTGAGCGCCCTCTCCATCCTCATGATGCACCTGAGCCGCTTTGCCGAGGAGGTCATCCTCTGGTGCAGCTGGGAGTTCAAGTTCATCGAGCTGGACGAGGCCTATTCCACCGGCTCCAGCATCATGCCCCAGAAGAAGAACCCGGACATGGCGGAGCTGGTCCGTGGGAAGACGGGCCGGGTCTACGGGGACCTGATGAGCCTCCTGACCGTCATGAAGGGCCTCCCCCTGGCCTATAACAAGGACATGCAGGAGGACAAAGAACCCGTCTTTGACGCCCTGGACACGGTGGAGCTGTGCCTCCCCGTCTTCACGGGGATGCTGGACACCATGACGGTCCTCCCGGAGAACATGCGCGCCGCGGCGGGCCGGGGCTTCATCAACGCCACGGACTGCGCGGATTACCTGACGAAAAAGGGCATGCCCTTCCGGGACGCCTACACGGTAACGGGCCAGTTAGTGTCCTCCTGCTCCGCCCTGGGGAAGACCCTGGAGGAGCTGACCTTAGAGGACCTGCAAAGCGTCTCCCCCCTCTTCGAAGAGGACGTGTACGAGGCGCTGAACCTAGAGAACTGCATGGCCCTCCGCGCCAGCTACGGCGGCCCCGCCCTGGCCGAGACCACCCGCCAGATTCAAGAGCTCGAGACCTTCATCAAGGACCGGGAGGCATAAGACTATGGAGCATAACGCACTGATAGAAATTGCGGAGATCATCTCCGGCGGGGATGAAGCTGTTCTGGCGGACGTCACCGTCTGCGTAAAGGACCCTGCGGCCTATTTCGAGGCCCATCGAGAACAATTTTTACAACGGGTAATCCTCTCCGCCGAAGACCCGGCGCTTATCTGCTGGCTGGGTCTGGCGGATGCTCTAGAGGCCCGAGAGCATGTCTGTGAGCGGGACTGGGAGGACGAGAAGGAGGATTTCCTTTATTTCCTGGGGAAGCTCACCGGCATGAAGCGGTTTGGCCTGGAACTCCAGCCGGATTGGCTGGACGAGGAGGGCGGCATTTCCCAATGGGCCGCCATCCTGGATGAAAAATGGGCAGCCACACAGTGCTGCGCGGCGTGCATGGATATTGACAGCGACAGCTATGTACTCTTCCCCTGCGCCATTTCCGACCTTGCGCGTTTGCGGGCGCTGGCGGAAGAGGCAGGGCAAAGAATCGAGCTGGCGGAAAAGATGTGAACACTATGAGAAAACCAAACGTATACATCGACGGCAAAGAAGGCACCACAGGCCTCCAGATATACGACCGCCTGGCCTTCCGGGAGGACATCAACCTCCTCCTCATCGACGAGGCCAAGCGGAAGGACCCGGCGGAGCGGAAGCGATTTCTGAACGAGGCGGACCTGGTCTTCCTCTGCCTGCCGGACGCCGCCGCCGTGGAGGCGGTGAGCCTGATTGAAAACGAACACACCCGCGTGATCGACTGCTCCACCGCCCACCGGACGGCCCCTGGCTGGGCCTACGGCTTCCCGGAGCTGTCGGCGGAGCACCGGGAGCGGATTCGAGGAGCCCAACGGGTGGCCAACCCGGGGTGCCACGCCACGGGCTTCCTGAGCATCGCCTACCCCCTGACGGCCATGGGCCTTCTCCCCCGGGACACGCTGCTGAGCTGCTTTTCCCTCACCGGGTACTCCGGCGGCGGGAAGAAGATGATTGCCCAGTACGAGCAGGAGCAGCGCCCCCCGGCGTACTCCAGCCCCGCCCTCTACGGCCTCCTCCAGAATCACAAGCACCTGCCGGAGATGCAGACCGTCTGCGGCCTGGAGCAGACCCCGGTGTTTGTCCCCATTGTGGACGACTACTATAAGGGCATGGCCGGCACGATTCCCCTCCACATGTCCCAGCTCCAAGGGGTTTCCACCCTCCACGAGCTCTGGGCGAAGCTCCACAGCTACTACCAGGAGACCGCCGCCCCGGAGGCCGTGGTCCGAGTAGAGCCGGACCCCACGGACCCGGCGAGCGGCATAGACGCCGGCTTTAAAATCTACGCCAACCAGTGGCAGGGGAAAGACAGCCTGTCTCTCCTGGTCACAGGAAACGACGAACGCCTGACCATCACCGCCCTCTTCGACAACCTGGGCAAAGGCGCCAGCGGCGCGGCGGTGCAGAACATGAACCTGATGCTGGGCTTCCCGGAGACCACGGGCCTCAGCCTTTAGAGGAATATAACTCCTAATTCCTAACTCCTAACTCCTAATTCAAACAGTGAGGTGGATTATGCTGAACTTCATCAACGGCGGCGTGTGCGCCGCGCAGGGCTTTCAGGCCGCGGGAATCCACGTGGGCGTCAAGACCCATGCCGAGTGGAAAAAGGACGTGGCGCTGATTGTCTCCGACGTAGACTGTGCCGCGGCGGCGGTGTTTACCAAGAACGTAGTCAAGGCGGCCCCCATCCGGGTGGACCTCCAGCACCTGGCCGACGGCAAGGCCCGGGCGGTCATAGCCAACAGCGGAAATGCCAATGCCTGTGCCCCCCAGGGGGAGGAGAACGCGGAGCGGATGTGCGCCGCGGCGGCCAAGGCCATCGGCTGCGCGCCGGAGGACGTCGTGGTTTCCTCCACGGGCGTCATCGGCCAGCGCCTGAACGTGGAGGCCATCGAGGAGGGCCTCCCGGCCCTCTACGCCGCCCTGGAGCGCTCCGAGGCCGCCTCCGACGCGGCGGGGCACGCCATCATGACCACCGACCTGGTCAAGAAGGAGGCGGCGGTGGAGACCACAGTGGGGGGCAAGACCGTCCGCATGGGAGGCATCGCCAAGGGCAGCGGCATGATCCACCCCAACATGGGCACCATGCTCTGCTTCCTGACCACCGACTGCGCCATCTCCCCGGAGATGATTAAGACCGCCCTGCTGGAGACGGTCAATGTGAGCTTCAACCGGATCAGCGTAGACGGGGACACCTCTACCAACGACACCTGCTGCGTCCTGGCCAACGGCCTGGCGGGAAACGAGACCATCACGGCCAAGGGCCCGGATTACGAGGCCTTCCTGGCGGCCCTCCAGGCCCTGTGCACGGAGCTGGCGAAGAAGATGGCCTCCGACGGCGAGGGGGCCCGGCACCTGATTACCTGCACCGTCTCCGGGGCCAAGAGCGAGGCCAGCGCCGAGGCCGTGGCGAAGTCCGTGGTCTCCTCCACGCTGACCAAGGCGGCCATCTTCGGCGCGGACGCCAACTGGGGCCGGGTGCTGTGCGCCATGGGCTACTCCGGGGAGGAGTTCGACCCGGATAAGGTGACGGTGTGCTTTGCCAGCGCCGCCGGGAGCATTCAGGTCTGCGCCAAGGGCCGGGGCCTGGACTTCGACGAGGACCTGGCCAAGAAGATTCTCACGGAGCACGATGTGGAGATCCATATCTCCATGGAAGAGGGCTCCGGGACCTGCACCTGCTGGGGCTGCGACATCACCTATGACTATATCAAAATCAACGGGGACTACCGGACCTAAAGAGGAGCTCCCCCGTGATTTTAATAATAGGCTTCCTGCTCCTTGCCGCCGCGCTTTTGGCCATTGTGGCCTTTCGGATTTCCGGGTGGTGTCTGAACCGGCGGCTGAGCTTTCTGGTATACCTCGCCCTGGCCGTCCTGGGCCTCGGAACGCTTTACGGTCTCCTGCGCCTGACCGGGGTCCTCGTTTTCCCCGGCGACCACACCTGGTCCGTGGACTTTTTCGATGCCTCCTGGCGGGACGACGGCGTCCGGTTCCTCGTTCCCTTCGGCGGGGGATTCGCGGGCACAGCCGCCGCCCTGTTCCCCGGGCGGAAAAAGGGAAACGCCCTCTCCGATTCTCAAAATGAAGAAAAGATGTGATTCCTATGTCTTCTCATGAACAGCAGGCCCAGACCCTGGTGGAGGCCCTGCCCTACATCCAAAAATACACCGGCAAGACGGTGGTCATCAAATACGGCGGGAATGCCATGACCTCCGACAGCCTGCGGCGCTCCGTCATGACGGACATCGTGCTTTTGAACCTGGTGGGCATCCGGGTGGTGGTGGTCCACGGCGGCGGGCCGGAGATTTCCGCCATGCTGAAAATGATCGGCCACGAGTCCCACTTTGTGGACGGGCTCCGCTACACCGACGCCACCACCATGGACGTGGTCCAGGCCATTCTCTGCGGCAAGGTCAACAAGGACCTGGTGGCCCAGCTGAACCGCCTGGGAGGCCGGGCCGTGGGCCTGTGCGGCCTGGACGGGGAGCTGTTCCAGGCCGTCCAGCTGGACGAGAAGTACGGCCTGGTGGGCCGGATCACCGCCGTGAATCCCCAGACGGTGGAGAACGCCCTGGAGACCGGGTACACCCCCGTGGTGTCCACGGTGGCCCAGGGAGTGGACGGGGACACGGCCTATAATATCAATGCGGATACGGCGGCGGCCAAGCTGGCGGAGGCCCTGGGAGCGGAGAAGCTGATCCTGCTCACGGACGTCCGGGGGCTCCTCCGGGACCCCAAGGACGAGAGCACCCTGATCCACGTGGTTCCCACCGAGGACGTGCCGTCCCTGGTGGCGGAGGGCGTGATCTCCGGAGGAATGATCCCCAAGATGCAGTGCTGCGTGGACGCCATCCACGGCGGCGTGGAGCGGGTCCACATTCTGGACGGACGCATTCCCCATTCCATTTTGATTGAGCTGCTCTCCGACGAGGGCATCGGCACCATGATGAAAAAGGAGGAACTCTGATATGACTTCCGAGCAGATTAAAAACCTGACCCATCAATACGTGATGAACACCTACGGCCGCTTCCCCGTGGTCCTGGACCACGGCCAGGGGGCCACCCTCTACGATCCCGAGGGGAACGCCTACATTGATTTCACCAGCGGCATCGGCGTCACGGCCCTGGGCTACGGCAACCAGCCCTGGGTGGACGCGGTGACGGACCAGTCCAAGAAGCTGGGCCACACCTCCAACCTTTTCTACACCGAGCCCCCCGCCAAGCTGGCGGAGCTCCTCTGCAAGCGCACCGGCGAGAGCTGCGTCTTCTTTGCCAACGGCGGCGGCGAGGCCAACGAGGGCATGATTAAGCTGGCCCGGAAGTACAGCTTCGACAAGTACGGCCAGGGCCGCAGCACCATCGTCACCCTGAAGAACTCCTTCCATGGCCGGACCATCACCACGCTGAAGGCCACGGGCCAGGACGTGTTCCACAACTTCTTCTTCCCCTTCACCGAGGGCTTCCGCTACGCCGAGGCCGGGAACCTGGAGGACCTGAAGGCCCAGGACCAGGGAGACGTGTGCGCCGTCATGGTGGAGCTGGTCCAGGGCGAGGGCGGCGTGCTGCCCCTGAACAAGGAGTACGTCAAAGCCGTAGAGGCCCTCTGCGCCGAGAAGGACTGGCTGCTGCTGGTGGACGAGGTCCAGACCGGCGTGGGCCGGACAGGCACCCTCTTCGCTTTCCAGCAGTATGACCTCCTGCCCGACGTGGTGAGCTTCGCCAAGGGCATCGCGGGCGGCCTGCCCATGAGCGGCATCATGGCCAACGAGAAATGCAAGGACGTGCTGGGCCCGGGGACCCACGCCACCACCTTCGGGGCGAACCCCGTCTGCGCCGCCGCGGGCCTGGTGGTCCAGGACATCCTGAGCGACGCTTTCCTGGACGAGGTCAAGGCCAAGGGCGAGTACCTGCGCCAGGGCATCGAGGCGCTGAACCTGCCCTGCCTGGGGAAGACCCGGGGCCTGGGCCTGATGATTGGCGTAGCGGTGAACGAGGGCTGGACCAATAAAGAAATTGCCAACAAGCTGATTGCCAACGGCCTCCTGATTCTCACCGCCGGCCCGGGGCTGCGGCTCCTGCCGCCCCTGGTCATCACGAAAGAGGAGATGGACAAGGGCCTGGCCATCATGAAGGAAGTTTTAGCTTAACGAACTACGGATTCAGTGAGGAGTTAGGAGTGAGGAGTGAGGAGTTGAACGTTCCCCTCCAAAACTCCTAACTCCTAACTCCTCACTCCTAACTGTGAGAAGGGGTTGGTAGTATGAAGAAGCACTTTTTGAAGCTGCTGGACTTCACTCCCGCGGAAATCCAGGGCTTTTTAGACACGGCGGCGGACTTGAAAGCCAAGAAGAAGGCGGGCGTTCCCCACCGCTACCTGGAGGGGAAGAACGTGGCCCTGATCTTCGAGAAGACGTCCACCCGGACCCGCTGCGCCTTTGAGGTGGCGGCCCAGGACCTGGGGATGGGCAGCACCTACCTGGGTCCCACGGGCTCCCAGATCGGCGTGAAGGAGTCCATCGCGGACACGGCCCGGGTGCTGGGCCGGATGTACGACGGCATTGAGTACCGGGGCTTCGGCCAGGAGATTGTGGAGGAGCTGGCGGCCCAGGCCGGGGTCCCCGTGTTCAACGGCCTGACCAATGAGTTCCATCCCACCCAGATTCTGGCGGACTTCCTGACCATTCAAGAGCACTTCGGGAAGCTGGCGGGGATCAAGCTGGTCTACCTGGGGGACGCCCGCTTCAACATGGGGAACTCCCTGATGGTGGGCTGCGCCAAGCTGGGCATGCACTTTGTCGCCTGCGCCCCCAAGGCCTATATGCCCGGGGAGGACCTGGTAAAGACCTGCCAAGAAATCGCCAAGCAGACCGGGGCGGTCCTGGAATTCATCGAGGACCCCCTGGAGGCGGTGCAGGGCGCCCATGTGCTGTACACGGACGTCTGGGTCTCCATGGGCGAGCCGGTGGAGGTCTGGGAGGAGCGGATCCAGGCCCTGGCCCCCTATCAGGTCACCAAGGCCCTGATGGACGCGGCGGGCCCCCAGTGCCGGTTTATGCACTGCCTCCCCGCCTACCACGATCACAAGACCCAGGTGGGCAAGGAGATGGGGGAGCGCTTTGGCCGGGAGGCCATGGAGGTGACGGACGAGGTTTTCGAGTCCCCCCAGTCCATCGTCTTCGACGAGGCGGAGAACCGGATGCACACCATCAAGGCGGTTCTGTACGAGCTGATGAAATGAGGCAAAGAGGAAGTACCCTCTCAGTCTGGCCTGCGGCCAGCCAGCTCCCCCGGAGGGGGAGCCAAGTAGGCTTGGAGCTCCGCCCGGCGGCTTCCTGGGAAAAGGCAGAGTGCTCTGCCTTTCTCCCAGAGGATGCCGGGTGCGTTTCTCCACCCCTTGCCTCTCCCTTTGGGAGAGGTGGCACGGCGCAGCCGTGACGGAGAGGGTGCTCTGCACGCTTCGCTTCATGACATGGGAGGGGTTTTCCCCCTCCTCTTTTTTGCCTCCAGGTATAATTTTCCCCCGCTGTTGGAAAACTGGAATCATCAACAAGCAGGAGGCATACACAAACCATGGTGAAAGGTATTTCCAGAAGAGTGGTCGTGGTGGATTCCCCGGACCAGCGCTTTTTCGAGCAGGCGATTTTCATCGTGCGGAACGACGCCGCCGGGGAGGGGGTCACCTCCCGGGAGCTGGTGGAGGAGGCCCGCCGGGTGGCCCGGAACTACGCGGTGGGGGACCACGGCCGTTTCAGCCGGGCCTGGCGGGACCTGAGCCCCGCCGTCTACACCCTCATGGGCGCGGCGGCCATCGGCCTGCTGTGGCTGGTGGTGGCGCTGATTTGAAGGGGAGCCCCGGAGAGCCTCCAATGGAAGGGCCTCCGGGGCTTTTCCCATCCCCTACAGCGCGATCACCTTAGTGGCCACTGCCTCCCGGAAAGCCCGGTCATGCTCCACGAAGAGCATGGTGGGCCGGAAGCGCAGCAGCAGCTCCTCGATCTGGAGGCGGGAGTCGATGTCGACGAAGTTCAGGGGCTCGTCCCATACATACAGGTGGGCCTGTTGGCAGAGGCTCCTGGCGATGAGGACCTTTTTCTTCTGCCCGCCGGAGAAGTCCTCCAGGTTCCGCTGGAACTGCTCCCGGGAGAAGCCCAGCTTCCGCAGGATGGCCTTGAACAGGCTCTCGTCGATCCCCCGCTCCGAGATAAAATCCCCCAGGCTCCCCCGGAGAAAAGAAGTGTCCTGGGGCACATAGGAAACCCTCAGCCCCGAGGCCGTCTCCAGGGAACCGCCGTGCCGGATCTCCTGCCCCAGCAGAAGCTTTAAGAGGCTGCTCTTGCCGCTGCCGTTCCGGCCCTCCAGGGCGGCCCGCTCCCCCTGCTCCACGGTGAAATCCAGGGGCCCGCAGACCCTCCGGTCCCCGTACCAGAGTTCCAGGTCCTTACCGGCGGCCAGCCGCCTGGCGTGGTGGGCCAGGGGAAAGAGCTTGAGGGCCTCCGCCGTCTCCCGGTTCTGGAGGAGCCCCTGTTTTTCCTCCAGGGCCTTCTCCTGCCGGGCGGCCAGGGCCTTGGCCCGCTTCATCATCTTGGCGGACTTGTGGCCCACGAAGCCCTTGTCATAGGCCCCGATCTTAGAGGCCTCCACCCGGTCGGACCAGACGCTGGTCCGCTGGGCCGCCTGGCGGAGGCGCTTCACGTCCTTTTGCAGGCGCTCCTGCTTGGCCTCCTCGAACTGCTGCTGCCGGTCGAAGTTTTCCTTCCAGGCGCTGTAGTTCCCCGCCCGGACCTGGATGTCCGCCCGGTTCAGGGCCAGGATGTGGTCCACGCAGCCGTCCAGAAAGGCCCGGTCGTGGGACACCAGGATGAAGCCCCCCTGCCGCCGGAGGTAGCGGGCGGCCAGCGCCCGCCCGTGGGCGTCCAGGTGGTTGGTGGGCTCGTCGATGAGGGGGAAGCGGCCCTCCTCCAGGAACAGGGCCGCCAGGAGGACCTTGGTCCGCTCCCCGTTGGAGAGGGTGGCGAAGGGGCGCCAAAGGGCCTCCTCCCCCACGTCCAGCAGGGCCAGCTCCCTGGCGAAGCGCCAGCTCTCCGCCCGGGGACAGAGGTCCTCCAGCACCTCCGCCGTCAGGCGCTCCGGCTGAGGCACAGGGCTGGGGAAGTAGCAGAAGGCCGTGGAGGAAACCAGGCTCCCGCCATAGGAATACTCCCCCATCAGTAGCCGCAGGAGGGTGGTCTTCCCCCGTCCGTTCCGTCCGATGAGGCCCAGCCTCCAGGCGTCGTCAATCTGAAATCCGGCGTGGTCAAAGACCAGGTCCGGGCTGCCGGGATAGGAAAAGGTCAAGTCCTGGGCTTGAATCATAGACATACGCGTCATCTCCTCGCTGTGGGGCCGTGCTCCGGCCCAAAAAATCAGGGCCGCAGGAAAGCTCCCGCGGCCCGGCACAGCGCAACAAAGGCCCCCCGCAGAGCGGGCGGCGCGACGCATGGGGACAGGGGGAGGTGATCCGTTTCCTGCGTGACGGCAGACAGGCGCGCTGCCGCCCCGGCGTCCGTCCAAGCACGTCGCCGGAGCCAAATCACATGGCATTTCAGCAGGAAATCAGTCTCACGCTTCCACCCCTTTCCCTTTCATCCAGGGCAGTATAGCACGTTTCCCCGCCCCCGTCAAGGGGCCCGTTTTGGAGGGCAGCGTCCAGACGCGCATTTTATGATGTTCGATTTCCCCTGGCATTGTGTAGGGGCGATTATCAATCGCCCGTCCTCCGGGAAGTCTGGTGCTTGAAGAGGACGGGCGGCTGATAGCCGCCCCTACAAAGCCGCCCCTATAATAAAATCTGCCAACCGGACATTCCCGTTCCGGAGGGTCCGGCAGGCCAAGCTCCGCGGAAGGCTCAAAAAAAATCCGGCGGTCGGGATAAGCCCCGCCGCCGGCTGCAAAGAGGGAAAAGAAACAGAAAGAGAGGAAATCGTGCCTCCGACTTGGAGGATGGTATTAGGATACCCGTAAAATTTGAAATCAATCTGGATTTTTTATAAATAATCTGTGAACCTTTCCGCTTTTTCAGCCGCTTTTCAGCCGGGGAAGCTATGCTGTCCGCAGACGCTCCGCCAAAGGGCGGACCTCCGGTAAAAATACGCGTTTGGCCCCCGCTCCTACCAAATTGACAAATCCGGGTGAAATGGGATATAATCCTCCATGTACCACATTTCCAATCAACCGATTCCCCGGCGGGCCCGCCGCCGGGGCTTAACAGGAGGCATTTCATGACCTGGAAAGAAAGACGGAACGTCACCATCCTGCTGTGCATCGCCGGCGCTTTGTTCCTGGCCCTGCTGGTGGTCTTCGGCATGATCTACCGGCAGGACCGGGAGGCCGCCCTCACCGGCGTCGCCGCCGGGGTCCTGGCCGAGGACGGCGCGCCCATTGACCCCGGGGCCTACAGCGCCCTGCGCTACTACAACGGCTCCGCCACCCTCTCCTTCGCCCTGGACGAGGAGGGGAACTGGATCTGGGCCGACGGCCCCGACTTCCCCCTGAAGGACGACACCGTCGCCTCCATCCTCAAGACCCTCTCGGAGCTCAAGTTTCAGCAGGTCCTCCCCGCCACGGAGACCAAGGAGACCTACGGCCTGGACGCCCCCTCCGCCACCCTCACCGCCTCCAGCGGCCAGAGCTCCCAGACCCTGACCTTCGGGAAAACCACCACGGACGGGGACAGCTACTATATGATGATGAACGAGGATGAATCCACAGTCTATATTGTGGCGGACACCCTGGTCAAGCAGATGCAGCTGCCCATCTACGACATGTGCGCCCTGCCGGAGCTGCCGGACCTCAGCGAGCTCAACCTCCGGGCCATTACCATCCAGGGCCCCGTCCCCGCTCAGGAGCCCTCCGGAGAGGGGGAGGCGCCGGAGGAGGACCCGGAGCCCGCTCCGGAGCCCGAGCGCCCCACCGTCACCCTGAACGCCCGGCGCTCCAGCGGGGAGGACAAGCCCGCCCTCTGGTTCTCCGGGAACGACAACGTGACGGCCAGCCCGCTGCTCCAGGACCTGCTCTATGACCTCAAGGCCATGGCGGTGGCCAAGTGCGTGGACTACCGGCCCAGCGAGGAGGCCCTGGAAATCTGCGGCTTTCAAAGCCCGGACGCCATTTTGAAGGTGGAGTACGCCGCCGCCGGGGCGGACCAGACCTTTACCCTCACCGTGGGGGCCCGGATGCCTGACGAGTCCGGGCGCTACGTCCAGCTGGACGGGGACACCACCATCTACGCCCTGCCCTCCGACTACGCCGACGCCCTGATGACCATCTCCGTCAGCGGCATCCGGGGACCGGCCGCCGGGGACGCCGCCCAGGACGGCGGTGAGGACGCCCAGGCCGTCCCGGAGGAGGGGAACAACACCTGAATGTAAAGAGGGGAGCCTGTGATGCGGGTATTGGTAATTGAAGACGAGCTCCGCCTGGCCGCCACCCTCCAGGACCTTCTGGAGCTGAACGGCTACACCGCCGACGTGCGCCACGACGGGGAATCCGGCCTGGACGAGGCCCTGACGGGTATCTACGACGTGATCCTCCTGGATGTGATGCTGCCCAAGCTGGACGGCTTTTCCGTCCTCCGCCGCCTCCGGGACGGGGGGAACGCCACCCCCGTGCTGATGCTCACCGCCCGGTCCGAGGTCACCGACCGGGTGGAGGGCCTGGACCGGGGGGCGGACTACTACCTCACCAAGCCCTTCGACCCCAAGGAGCTCCTGGCCTGCGTCCGGGCCCTCACCCGGCGGCAGCCCGAGCTCCGGAACCCGGACGCCCTGGAGTTCGGCGGCGTGAGGCTGGACAAGAGCCGCTTCACCCTCATCTGCGGGGAGCGGTCCGTCCGCCTCAGCCGGAAGGAGTTCGACATCATGGAGCAGCTTCTTCTGAACCGGAACCTGGTGCTGACCAAGGAGTCGCTGCTGCTGAAAATCTGGGGCTACGAGTCCGAGGCCGAGGACAACAATGTGGAGGTCTACATCTCCTTCCTCCGGAAGAAGCTGGCCCACCTCCACGCCAAGGTCCGCATCCGGACCATCCGCATGGTGGGCTACTGCCTGGAGGAGGAAAACTGATCTCAAACAGGCGTTTCGTCAACTGTGAGTTCCGCCCATCTTATCCACCGTTTGCTGGGTGTTTTACACAAGATCCACAAATTTATCCACAAGGGGGGTCCCCGCCTTGATCCGGAAGCTGCGGCTGAAATTCGTGGCCATGTGTATGGCCTTGGTCACCGCCGTGCTGGCGGTGGTCTGCCTCGCCATCTTTGTGGCCCTTCGGAACAACGTGGAGGACCTGAGCCGCCAGCTGCTCCACCGGGTCATCCAGGAGGAGCCCTTCCCCGGAGGGGGCCGCCGGGAGTTCGGCGTGGAGATCGGGGGGGACAAGCTGCTGCTGCCCTACTTCACCGCCAACATCTGGCCCGGGGGCAAGGCCTACGTCACCGGGGGCACCTACGCCGGGCTGGAGGACACGGAGGAGCTGGCCGCCATCATCCAGGACTGCCTGGGCCAGCGGGGGCCCGAGGGGATCATCCCGGACTACAATCTCCGCTACCTCCGCCAGGACAACGGGCTCTACTGGAAGCTGGCCTTCGTGGACATGTCCATGGAGCGCCTCCTGCTCCGGGAGATGATGGGGTCCTACCTGGTCATCGCCCTGGCGGCCTTTCTGCTGCTGCTGGGGGTCTCGGCCCTCTTAGCCCGGTGGGCCACCCGGCCCGTGGAGCGGGCCTGGGGACAGCAGCGCCAATTCCTCTCCGACGCCTCCCACGAGCTCAAGACCCCCCTGACCGTCATCCTGTCCAACGCGGAGCTTCTCTCCGCCCTGCCCCTGGAGGAGCGCCCCGCCCGGTGGACGGACAACATCCTCTCCGAGTCCCGGCAGATGAAGCGCCTGGTGGAGGAGATGCTGACGTTAGCCCGGGCGGACAACATGGCCCAGGCCCCCGCCCTGGGGGAGGTCTCCCTGTCCGACGTGGCCGGGGACTGCGCCCTGGCCTTTGAGCCCGTGGCCTTCGAGGCGGGGAAGCCCCTGGAGTACCAGGTGGCGGAGGGCGTCCCGGTGCTGGGGGACGGGGACCGGCTCCGGCGGCTGATCTCCGTGCTGCTGGACAACGCCATCAAGTACGGCGCCCCCGGGGGAACCATCACCCTGACCCTGGAGAAGACGGACCGCCAGGCCCGCCTGGCCGTGGCCAACCCCGGGGAGCCCATCCCCCCGGAGCAGCTCCCCCGGCTCTTTGAGCGCTTCTACCGGGCGGACGCCTCCCGGGGGGAGCAGTCCGGCTTCGGCCTGGGGCTGA